>NZ_ATNI01000050.1:0-58353 GCF_000511705.1 Thermus sp. NMX2.A1 | reverse complement strand
CTCCTGATCCTGGGGGGTGGGGCCACGGGGGCGGGGGTGTTGTGGGAGGCCACCCTAAGGGGCCTGAAGGCGGCCTTGGTGGAGACGGGGGACTTCGGGGCTGGGACCAGCAGCCGCTCCACCAAGCTCCTCCACGGGGGGGTGCGCTACCTGGAGCTGGCGGTGCGGCACCGGGACCCCAGGCAGCTTCGCCTGGTGCGGGACGCCCTCCGGGAGAGGAGGGTGGTGATGGAGCTCGCCCCCCACCTGGCCAGGCCCTTAACCCTCCTCACCCCCCTCTTCCGCCCCCTGGAGATCCCCTACTACGGGCTTGGCCTCAAGCTCTACGACCTGTTGGCGGGAAGGAGGCGGCTGGCCCCAAGCCGCTACGCTCCTCCCAAGGAGGTGCAGGCTCTCTTCCCCGACCTTCCCCCCACCCTGGGGGGCATCCTCTACCAGGACGGGCAGTTCGCCGACTACCGCCTGAACCTGGCCCTCATCCTCTCCGCTATCGCGCGGGGGGCGGTGGCCCTGAACCACGCCGAGGCCACGGGCTTCCTCCGGAAGGGGGGAAGGGTAAGGGGGGCGGTGGTCCGGGACCGCCTGAGGGGCCGGGAGGTGGAGGTCCAGGCCCGGGCGGTGGTGAACGCCGCTGGCCCCCTGGCGGACCGGGTGCGCCACCTTTTGGATCCCCATCTTCCCCCCCTCCTCACCCCCTCCAGCGGGACCCACCTGGTCCTGGACTACCCCCTGCGGGTGGGCCTCCTCCTGCCCAGGACCCGGGACGGCCGGGTCCTCTTCCTCCTGCCCTGGCAGGGCCGGGCCCTTCTGGGCACCACCGACCTCCCCGCCGAGGCCACCGCCTGCCCCTTGCCCCGGGAGGAGGAGGTGGCCTACCTCCTGGAGGAGATCCGGCCCTACCTGGGAGACCTCTCGGATAGGGTCCTGGCCGCCTGGGCGGGCCTCAGGCCCTTGGTGGGGAAGGGGGAGACCCGGCTTTTGGTGCGGGACCACCTCATCGTGGAGGAACAGGGCCTCTACACCCTCACCGGGGGCAAGTGGACCACCTTCCGCCTCATGGCCCTGGACCTCCTGGAGCGCCTGGCCCGGGACCTCTCCCTTTCCCTCCCTCCTTCCCCAAGCCACCGCACCCCCCTCCTGGGGGCGGGGCCCAGGCCTCCCCTGCCCCTGCCGGAGGGGGTGGCCGAACACCTCTACGCCCACTACGGCACCCTGGCTCCCGAGGTGGCGGCCTTGGGGGATAGGCCCCTTCTCCCCGGGCTTCCCTACCTGGAGGGGGAGGTGGTGTGGGCGGTGAGGGAGGAGCTTGCCCAAAAGCCCCTGGACGTGCTGGCCCGCAGGCTGGGCCTGGCCCTTCTGGACCGGAAGCGGGCGGAGGAGATCCTGCCCCGGGTGGGGGACCTCATGGCTCCTCTACTGGGCTGGGATGATCCCACAAAGCAGGCCCTTCTCTCGGAGGCCGAAAAGGCTCTTCCCGCCCTTTGCTAGGCGCTTTCCTCCGAGGCCCTTTGCACCGCTTGGGCTTCCTTGAGGATGGCCCGCACCCGCTCCCCGGGGATGGTCTCCTCCCTAAGGAGTTCCTCGGCGATCTTGTGCATGGCGGGGGCGTGCTCCATGAGGACCTGGCGGGCCTTGGCGTAGGCTTCGTCCAGGATCTTGCGGATGTCTTGGTCGATGAGGCGGGCGGTTTCCTCGGAGTGGTCCTTCTTCTTGGCGATCTCCTCACCCAGGAAGATGGGGCCGGAGTCCGAACCCCAGGCGATGTTCTTGAAGTGCTCCCCCATACCCCAGTCCAGGACCATGCGTTTGGCGATCTGGGTGGCCCGTTTGAAGTCGTCCTGGGCCCCGGTGGTCACGGTGCCGGTGAAGAGCTCCTCCGCCACTCGGCCTGCCATGAGGACGGCCAGTTCGTCCATGAGGTGGTTCTTGGAAACCAAAACCCTTTCCTCCGGTTTGCTCCAGCGGGCTCCCAAGGCCATGCCCCGGGGGACGATGGAAACCTTCTCGGTTTTGTCAGCGTGGGGCAGAACCTCGCCCACCACCGCATGCCCGGCCTCGTGGTAGGCCACGGCCCTCTTCTCCTCCTCGGAAAGCTTAAGGGCAGGCCGCTCGAGGCCCAGGACGATCTTGTCCAGGGCCTTCAGGAAGTGCTCCTTGCGGATTTTCTTGGCGCCATCCCGGGCCGCCAGCAGGGCTGCCTCGTTGACCAGGTTCTTCAGGTCGGCCCCGGAGAAGCCCGGGGTGAGGTGGGCCAGCTCCAGGGCGTCCACCTCCTCGGCGATGGGTTTACCCCGCATGTGCACCAGGAGGATATCCCGGCGCTCCTCCAGGGTGGGTAGGCCCACCACCACCTGGCGGTCAAAGCGCCCGGGGCGCAGCAGGGCAGGGTCCAGGATGTCCGGGCGGTTGGTGGCGGCCAGGACGATCACCGAGGTGTCCTTTTCAAAGCCGTCCATCTCGGAAAGGATCTGGTTCAGGGTCTGCTCCCGCTCGTCATGGCCACCCCCGATGCCTGCCCCCCGTTTGCGGCCGATGGAGTCCAGCTCGTCGATGAAGATGATGCTGGGAGCGTTCCGTCGGGCGTCCTCAAAGAGGCTTCGCACCCGGCTTGCCCCCACGCCCACGAACATCTCCATGAACTCGCTGGCGGAGACGGAGAAGAAGGGGACACCTGCTTCCCCCGCCACCGCCCGGGCCAGAAGGGTCTTGCCGGTTCCGGGAGGGCCCACCAGGAGAACTCCTTTGGGGATTTCCGCGCCCAGCTCCAGGTACTTCTTGGGGTTCTTGAGGAAGTCCACCACCTCCATGAGTTCCCGCTTGGCTTCCTCGTGGCCGGCTACGTCCTTGAAGGTGGTGTTGACCTGCTTTTCCTTCCCGTAAAGCTTGGCCCGGCTCTGCCCGAACTGCATCACCTGCCCGGCCCCGCCCTGGGCCCGCATGAAGAAGAACCAGAAGAAGACGATGAGGAGGAGGGTAGGTCCCAGGTACAGGAGGAACTGGGGCCACAGGGAGGGAGGTTTGGTGACGATCCTCACCCCGTTTTCCTCCAGGAAGCGCAATAGCTCGGGGTCGGTCACCTGGGCCGGGGGCAGGGGCACGGCGAAGCGCCTGGCCACTTGGCTTCCCCCCTGCGGAGTGGGGAAGCGCTCGGGTTCCTTCAAGGTGCCCAGGATGCGGGTTTCCTCCAGGGTCACCTCCGCCACTTTGCCCTGGCGCACCAGGGTGCGGAACTCCGTGTAGGGAAGGGTGGGGGCTGGGGGGCCCGTGAAGGCGGTATAGGCCAGATAGCCTAGAAGGAGCAAGAAGACTAGGGTGAAGGGGTTGATCCGCTGCGGCAAGGTCTACCTCCCTGGTCCTATGGTAGCGCCTTTGCGGTGAGAGGACTGAGGGGTGTGGTATCCTCTAGCGGCGATGAAGGGGGTCCTCGAGGCCCTGCACCAAGGGGATTACGATACCGCCATTGAACGCCTTGCCCGGAAGGCCCTGTTCGGCTCCAAGGGGGAGGCCCGGGAGGCCCTTTTGCTCCTGGCGGAGGTGCACAGCCTCTACGGGGAGGAGGGGCTGGAGAAGGCCCACTGGGCCTTGGAGGAGGCCTATGAGCTTGGGGGGCTGGAGTACGACCCCCTGTACCGGGCCCTTCTGGGGGAGCTTCTGGCCCTCGAGGGCCGGGGGGAAAGGGAGGTGCTGGCCCTGTTCCTTCCCACGGAGGACCCCCGGGCCCGCTACCATCAGGCCCAGGCCCTTTTCTACCTGGGCCGGTTTGAGGAGGTTCTGAGGACACTCAAGGAGGGGCTTCCCGCCTTTTTGGCCTGGCGGGCGGAGGGGCTTAAGGGAAGGGCCTTGGAAAGGCTCGGCCGTTACCGGGAGGCCGCTTTGGCCTACGAGAGGGGGGCGGAGCTGGCCTTGGGGCTGGAGCGCTACTGGCTCCTTTTGGATGCTGCCGCCATGTGGCTGGAGGCGGGGGAGGGGGAAAGGGCCCTTCTGGCCCTCGAGGAGGCCTCGGGAGCCGTGGGGGAGGAGCCCGTGGAGGACGCCGCCACCCGCCACTACCTCCTGGCCCGGGCCCATCTTCTCCTGGATAACCCCAACCGGGCCCTGGAGGAGGTGCAGAGGGCTTTGGCCTTGGAGGAGGAAAGCGGCCACAAGGCCTATGGCACCCCCCTTCTGCAGGGGCAGATCCTGCTCCGCCTGGGCCGCTACCCCGAGGGCATGGCGGCCTTCCAGGAAGCCCTGGCCAGGGCTGAGGGTCTGGAGAAGGGATACGTTCTCCACGAGATGGCGGTGGCGGCCTTGGACCAGGGGGCCTACCTGGAGGCGGAGGAGTACCTGGAGGCCCTTTTGCGGGAAGAGGGCTACCCCTACCGGGCCCAGGCCCTGGCGGACCTGGCTGAGGCTTTGTACCGGCAGGGGCGGTACCAGGAGGCGGAGGAAATGGCCCATAGAGCCATGCGCCAGGGGGCGGAGGCGGCAGGGGAGCTCATCCTGGGCCATATCGCCTACGACCTGATGCACCTGGAAGAAGCTTTGGCCCACTACCGTAAGGCGGCGGAGGTTTCCGAGGAGGGAAGCCGGGAGTGGGTGGGGGCCCAGGAGATGGTGGTGGACACTCTGGTCCAGCTGGGCTACCGCTCTCCTGAGGAGATCCTGGCCCGTGCGGAGGCGGTGCTGCCCCATGTCCATCCCGCCGATGAATGGCGCCAGGCCTTGCTCTCCTACCGGGAGCGGGCGGAGGCCATCCTGCGGGAGGGGAGGCGGCCCAACTAGGTTCCGCTCCGCCTTAAGGGGGCCAGGGCCTTAAGCACCTCCTGGGCCTTTAAGGGTTTGGGAAGATGCAAAACCCTGAGGGGACGGAAGAGAAGCCCCGGGGGGGTTTCGCTCACCACGTACAGGGAGGCCAGCTTGCCCTCGGGGTGGGCCCGGAGTTTTCGGGCCATTTCTAAGGTCCTTTCCCCCTGGAGGATGATGGCCTTGGGCCTTTCCTTGAGAAGGCGCAGGGCCATCTTCAGGTCCAGGGGAAGCTGCACCCGGTAGCGGTGGGCCTCCAGGAGGTAGAGGAGAAGCCGCCGCACCACCCCGCTTTCCGCCAGCACCAGGACCAGGGGGTCGTCCGCAAGCAGGGTGGAAGGGCGGATCAGCCCCCGGCTTTTCAGCTCAAAGAGGATGTGGTAAACCTGCTCTTCCGGAAGGCCGGATAGCAGGGCCACGCCTCTCGCCCGGCGCACCCCGTCCAAGAGTTCCAACACCGTCCAGGCCTCGGGGGTGAGGGGGTGGCGGGTGGGATCCTCCACCAGGTGGAAGACCTCGTCGGGGTCCACCTGGCCTTGGCGCCACTCGTCCAGGCGCCGGGCGGCTTCCAGAAGGGTGGCCTTGGTTTCCAGGGTTTCCGGCAAGGCCACCTGGCTTCCCTCCTCGAAGGGCTCGGCCAGGATCTCCCCTTCCTTCTCCCCCAGCAGGGTGGCCAGGGCCTCCAGGACCTGGGCCTCGAGGGCCTCCCTTAGCTCCTCTTCCCCGATGAGGCCCAGCTCCAGGGCCAGGGCCCCCAAGGGAGTGCCAGGGTTTTCCCGCCCCTGGCGCTCCACCAACTCCTGAACTTCCTCCAGGGAAAGGTGGCCAAGGCGCACCAGGTACTCCCCCAGGTGGGGCCCGGGTTCGGTGCGGGCGTAGAGGATGCGCCCCTTTAGGAGATGGACCCGGCCGTAAAGGCGCCCCCGGAAGGTCACCACGGCGCTTTTCTGGTGGTCGGCCAGGACCCTCAGGAGTTCCGCCAGGTCCAGTTCTTCCAGGGTGGCCCGTACCATGGCCTAGAGAAGGGGTTCCACGGGAGGGGGATAGCCCAGGTGGCGGTAGGCCCGTTCCGTGGCCACCCGGCCCCGGGGGGTGCGCTTCAGGAGCCCCTGCTGGATGAGGTAAGGTTCGTGGACTTCTTCCAGGGTACCTGGATCCTCGGAGACGGCGGTGGCCAGGGTCTGCAGGCCCACCGGGCCGCCTCCGAAGCGCAGGATCAGGGTTTCCAGGATCTCCCGGTCCCGTTTCTCCAGGCCCAGCTCATCCAGGCCCAAGGCGTTTAGGGCTTCCAGGGTCCTTTCCTGGGTGATGGTTTCCTCCCCTGCCACCTGGGCAAAGTCCCGCACCCGCCGGAAAAGCCGTTTGGCCACGCGCATGGTGCCCCGGCTTCTTTTGGCGATCTCCAGGGCGGCCTCCTCGGTAATGGCCACCCCTAGAAGCCTCGCATCCCGCCTGACCCCTTCGGCCAGCTCCTCCAGGGAGTAGTACTCCAGGTGCTCCACGATGCCGAAGCGGCTCCGCAAGGGGGCGGTGATGAGGCCCGGGCGGGTGGTGGCCCCGATCAGGGTGAAGAGGGGAAGCTCCAGGCGGATGGTGCGGGCCGCCGGCCCCTGGCCGATGACGATGTCCATCTTGAAGTCCTCCATGGCCGGGTAGAGGTGCTCCTCCGCCTGGCGGCTTAGCCGGTGGATCTCGTCGATGAAGAGGATGTCCCCTTCCTCTAGGGAGTTGGCCAGGATGGCGGCCAGATCGCCGGGTTTCTCTATGGCGGGCCCCGAGGTGACGCGCAGGTTCACCCCAAGCTCGTAGGCGATCACGTGGGCCAGGGTGGTCTTGCCCAGGCCCGGGGGCCCGAAGAGGAGGAGGTGCTCTAGGGGCTCCCCCCGGGCCTTGGCCGCCTCGAGGTACACCCTCAGCTTCTTCTTCAACCTCTCCTGGCCGATGTACTCGTCCAGGGTCCTGGGCCTTAGGGCGAGGTCCGGGTGCACTTCCACGCCCTTTCATGATAGCCTTATTCCCATGCGCCGGACGGTTAAGGAGTTCCGTCACGCCAAGGGCCAGAGGCTCGTTTACCTCACCGCCTACGACTACCCCACGGCCCGCCTAGCTGAGCGGGCTGGGGTGGACGCCATCCTGGTGGGGGATTCCCTGGGCATGGTGGTGCTGGGCTATTCCTCCACGGTTCCCGTGAGCCTGGAGGAGATGCTCCACCACACCAAGGCGGCCCGGCGGGGGGCCCCGGACACCTTCTTGGTGGCGGACCTGCCCTATCTCTCCTATGCCACCCTGGACCGGGCCCTTTTCGCCGCCGAGCGGCTTCTCAAGGAAGGCGGGGCGGATGCGGTGAAGCTGGAGGGTGGGGAGGAGGTGGCGGAGATCGTCTTCGGGCTCAGCCGGGCGGGGGTGCCGGTCCTGGGCCACGTGGGCCTCACCCCCCAGACGGCGAGCCAGCTTGGGGGCTACAGGCTGCAGGGGAGGCGCCCCGAGGAGGCCGAGCGCATTCTAAAAGGGGCCATGGCCCTCGAGGGGGCGGGGGCTTACGGGGTGGTGCTGGAGATGGTGCCCAAGGACCTGGCCAGGGAGATCACGGAACGGCTATCCATCCACACCGTGGGCATCGGAGCCGGCTCCCACACGGACGCCCAGATTCTGGTCTTCCACGACGTGGTGGGGCTTTACGGGGAGTTCAAGCCCCGGTTCGTGAAGCGGTATCTGGAGGGGGAAAGGCTCTTCCTCGAGGCCCTATCCCAGTACGTGCAGGAGGTGCGGGAGGGCGTGTTCCCCTCTGACGAGCACAGCTTCTAGGGGCAGGGTTTCCTCTCACTCAGGCTTTTGGAGAAGGTCTATACTTTTGGAGGAGGGCGCTTTGGGTATGGAAGGGCCTATGCCCTCGCACCCCGGATCTTTGATCCGCAGGCTCCTCCTTGCCCTACGCCAGGTGTTCCAGGCGGCCCCGCGGGAGGCGGCCTTGCTTTTGGGCCTTCTCGCCCTGGGCGGGCTCCTTCCGGTTGCGGTGCTGGGTCTCACCCGCACTCTGGTGGACGGCCTGGCGCGGGAACTGGGAAGGGGATCCCTTACGGACCTGTTCTGGCCCCTGGCAGGGCTTGCCCTGGCCTTCGCCCTGGATTTTCTGCTGGTGCCCTGGGTGGCCTTTCTGCAGGGGGCGGTCAACGAAAAGCTCACGGCCAGGGTGCACCTCTTGCTGATGGAAAAGGCTGCGGGCCTTCCCGACCTGACGCCCTTTGAGAACCCCAGCTTCCACGACGAGCTTCAGGTGCTGCGGGACCAGGCACCGTACCAGCCCCTAAACCTGCTGGTTTTTCTCGGCAACGCCTTCCGCCAGGGGATCACGGTGGCGGGGGTATTGGGGTTGCTCTTCAGCCTGGCCCCGGTATTCCCCCTGCTGTTGCTTGTGGGTAGCCTACCCCAGGCCCTCCTCACCTTTCGGTTGCAAAAGGGGGTGTGGGAAGCCCTTCTCTTTGGGGCGCCCGAGGCCCGGCGGATGCGCTACTTCGCCGAGGCCCTTCTGAGCCCGGAAGGAGCCAAGGAGGTCCGGCTTTATGGCCTGTTGCCCTTCTTCCGGGGGCGGTATCTGGAGGCCTTTTGGCGGTTGCACCGGGCCTTGTGGCGGGCCCGGGGACGGCAGGCCCTGGGGGCCAGCGGTTTGGTGCTGGGAAGCACCCTGGCCACCGCCCTGGCCCTGTACTTGGGGTTGCGGCAGGCTCTTTTGGGGGCTTCAGGGCTCGGCAGCCTGGTGCTCCTCCTGCAGTCGGTGGGGACCTTGCAGCAGAACCTCTACGGCCTGATCCAGGATGGGGGGATGCTGTACGAAAGCCTCCTCTACTTTGAGCGGCTTGAGGCCTTTCTGGCCTTACCTCCCGCCTTGGCTCAGACTGCTTCCAAGGCGGTGCAAGGTTTCGAGGAGATTCGCTTTGAAAACGTGGGCTTCGTCTACCCCGGGGGCCGGCGGGCCCTCGAGGGCGTCTCCTTCACCATCCGGCGGGGGGAGCAGCTGGCCCTGGTGGGGGAAAACGGTGCGGGCAAGACCACCTTGGTCAAGCTCCTTCTCCGCTTCTATGACCCCACGGAGGGCCGCATCCTGGTGGACGGGGTGGACCTCAGGGAGCTGGACCTTGACGCCTGGCGCCGCCTGGTTTCCGCGGTCTTCCAGGACTATGGCCGCTATGCCCTTACCCTGCGGGAGAACATCGCCTTAGGGGACTTGGAGGCCCTTTCTGATGAGGGACGCCTGTGGGAGGCGGCCAGGGCGGGAGGGGCCTTGGAACTCCTGGAGCGGCTCGGACCGGAGGCCCTGCTCTCCAAGGCCTTCGGGGGCACGGAGCTCTCCTTAGGCGAGTGGCAGCGCGTGGCCCTCTCCCGTGCTTTTTTTCGTGGGGGCGAACTTCTCGTGCTGGATGAGCCCACGGCCTCCCTGGACCCCAAGGAGGAGGCCCATCTCTACCGGCGGTTTGCCGAGCTTTCCCGCGGCAGGACCGTCCTCCTCATCACGCACCGCCTGGGCTCCGTGCAGATGGCGGACCGGATCCTGGTCCTGCAAAAGGGGCGCCTGGTGGAGGAAGGAACCCACGAGGAGCTCCTGGGGCGGGCTGGGGTCTATGCGGAGCTCTGGCGCTTGCAGGCCGGGCTCTACCGGTCCGATGGGGATGCCTTGGGTTCTGGGGTAGGGGCTTAAAGGACGGGCTGCCCCCAAAACAAAGCCAGGCCACCGGTGCCGTCGGCGGGCTGGAAAGCCTGTGGGAGCGTTCTTCAGGGCGGGTTCTTCCAGGCGTTTCCCGGTGGGCTTGACGGGCTTGTTGAAAATGGATTACCGTTATTGTGTGTTGGCCCTCGAGGTCCGAGACCTGTCCGTGCGCTTTGGGGAGTTCAGGGCCCTGGAGGGCGTCAGCCTGAAGGTGCCAGAGGGAGCCTTCGTGGCCATCGTGGGCCCCAACGGGGCGGGGAAGAGCACCTTTTTGAAGGCCATCCTGGGCCTTGTTCCCTTCCGGGGCGAGGTCCGGGTTTTGGGGCGTTCCTTGAGGGAAACCGATCCCCTGTGGTTCGGCTATGTACCCCAGATCAAGACCTTTGACCGCTCCTTCCCGGCGCTTTCCCTGGAACTGGTGGCCACGGGTCTGAGGCGGCGCTGGCCCTTCCGCCTGTCCCCCCGGGAAAGGGAGGAAGCCCTTTCCGCCTTAAGGCGGGTGGGGGCGGAGGCACTGGCTTTCCGCCCCTTGGGCCGGCTTTCCGGGGGGCAGCTCCAACGGGTCTACCTGGCTCGGGCCCTCATCCGCCGGCCGAGGATCCTCCTTTTGGATGAGCCCGCCACCGGGGTGGACCGGGTGGGGGAGGTGGACCTCTACCGGTACCTGGAGGCCTACCAGGAGGAATCGGGGGCCACGGTGCTGATGATCACCCACGACTGGGAGGCCGCCCACCATGCCAGCCACGTCCTGGTGATGAACCGCAGGGTGGTGGGGTTTGGTCCGCCGGAGCGGGCCCTCACCGAGGAGTGCCTGCGCCAGGCCTTTGGACACCTGGGCCATGCCCACGGGCTGTACCTGGGGGGTGGGCATGCTTGACGCCCTGGGTTATCCCTTTTTCCAGAGGGCCCTCCTCGCAGGGCTTTTGGTGAGCCTTCTTTCCGGATTGCTCTCCCCCTTCGTGGTGCAAAGGCGGCTTTCCTTCCTGGGGGATGGGCTTGCCCACGCCGCCTTCGCCGGGGTGGCCTTGGGGCTTTTCCTAAGGGGGGAGCCCCTTTGGTTTGCCCTGCCCTTCACCTTTCTGGTGGCCATGGCCATCACCCTTGTGAAGGAGAAGACCGAGCTTTCCGAGGACACCGCCATCGGGGTCTTCTTCGCCCTCTCCGTGGCCCTGGGGGCGGTCTTCCTCTCCAAGGCCCGGGGGTATGTGGGGGACGCCATGGGCTACCTCTTCGGCTCCCTTCTGGCGGTGGGGCCCGCGGACCTTTGGGCCATGGTCCTCCTCCTCTTCCTGGCCCTCTTCCTCCTTCCCCTGTGGGGGCCCTTGGCCTACGCCACCTTTGACCGGGAACTGGCCCTTTCCGACCGGGTGCCGGTGGTTCTCCACGACTACCTCCTTTCCGGCTTCCTTGCCGTGAGCCTGGTGCTGGCGGTGAAGGTGGTTGGGATTATTCTGGTGGCGGCCTTTTTGGTGATCCCCGGGGCGGCGGCCAGGCTCTTGAGCCGCACCTTTGCCGGGCTCACCCTTCTTTCCCTCCTCCTGGCCTCCTTTTCCACGCTGCTTGGCCTTTTCCTCTCCTTCCTCCTGGACTGGCCCAGCGGGGCCAGCATCGTGCTTCTGCAGGCGGCCTTGTTTGGCCTGGCCTTCGTGAAAACCGTATTTTCCGTGAGGAAATAAAGCCTTTGCGCTATACTGGGGGCATGTGGGTGTCCACGAAGGCCCAATACGGCCTCAGGGCCCTGGTGGAGATCGGCCTCAAGGCCCCGGAGGCGGTGCCCCTTAAGGAGGTGGCGGAGGCTCAGGGCATCAGCCAGCACTACCTGGAGCAGATCGCCGCCCAGCTTAGGCGCTCCGGGTTCATCCGCTCCGTGCGGGGGGCCAGGGGGGGCTACCGCCTGGCCCGCCCCCCCGAGAGGGTGACGGCCCTTGAGGTGGTGGAGGCCCTCGAGGGCAGCCTGGCCCCGGTTTCCTGCATCGAGGACCCGGAGTCCTGCGCCAAGGTGGGGCAGTGCTCCACCGAGCTCCTCTGGAAGCGGGTGGATCTGGCCATGCGCCAGGTCCTGGGGACCACCACCTTGAAGGACCTCATCGAGGAGCGGAAGCTCATCGAGGCCAAGCGCTTGATCCAGCTCCAGCCCGCAGGCTAGGCATGGGGTCTTAGGAAGGGCTGCCAGGGCTTGTCCCTGGCAAAGGGAATGGAGGGCAAGGAGGAAACCTTGGCTTTGGTCTATCTGGACTACGCGGCCACCACGCCCCTGGACCCCGAGGTCCAGCAGGCCATGCGCGAGGTGGAGGGAATCTTCGGCAACCCGAGCAGCATCCACCGCTTTGGCCAGGAAGCCAGAAGGGTGCTGGAGGGAGCCCGGGAGCGGATCGCAAGCCTCCTGGGGGTGCGCCCCAGAGAGGTGGTCTTTACCGGTTCGGGTTCCGAGGCGGATGCCCTGGCCCTCTTGGGGGTGGCCTTGGCCAAGGGGAAGGGGCATGTGGTGAGCACGGAGGTGGAGCACTCCGCGGTCCTGGGGGCCTTGCGGCTCCTTGAGCGCCTGGGTTTTGCCGTGACCCGGCTCAGGCCCGACCGCTTTGGGATGGTCTACCCGGAGCAGGTGCAGGAGGCCCTGAGGCCCGACACCATCCTGGTGAGCGTCATGGCCGCCAACAACGAGCTCGGCACCCTCTACCCCATCCGGGAAATGGCCGAGATCGGCCACGCCCACGGGGCCCTTTTCCACACCGATGCCGTGCAGGCCGTGGGCCAGGTCCCTTTCCGGGTGGATGAGGTGGGAGCGGACCTGGTTTCCCTAAGCGCCCACAAGTTCTATGGGCCGAAGGGGATTGGAGCCCTTTTGGTGCGCCAGGGGGTGGACCTCTTCCCCCTGGTGCCGGGCAAGCAGGAGGGGGGAAGACGGGGGGGCACGCAAAGCCCAGTCCTGGCCCATGGAATGGCGGTGGCCCTGGAGAAGGCCTTAAGGCTCTTGCCGGAGGAGTCCTCCCGGCTTCTCGCCTTGAGGCAGCGCCTCGAGGCGGGCTTGCTTTCCGTGGAAGGGGTGGAGCTCAACGGTCATCCCGAGCGCCGCCTGCCCAAGCTGGTCAACGTGACGGTGAAGGGTGCGGATGGGGAGGCCTTGCTTCTCGCCATGGACCTCATGGGGGTGGCGGTTTCCTCGGGCTCGGCCTGTTCGGCGGGGAGCCTCGAGCCCTCCCATGTCCTCCTGGCCATCGGACGCTCCCCAAGGGAAGCCCGGGCCTCCTTGCGCTTTTCCCTGGGACGCTACACCACGGAGGCCGAGGTGGACCGGGCGGTGGAGGTTTTCAGGGAAGCGGTGGCCCGGGCGCGGGCCTAAAGCTAAGGCTGCCTTTTGGCAAACTCCTCGCGGAGTTCCCGCCTGAGGATCTTCCCCACGCTGGTTTTGGGCAGGCTGTCCCGGAACTGGATGATGCGGGGGACCTTGTAGGCGGCGAGGTTTTGCCGGCAGAAGGCTTCGATGTCCTTTTCCGTGACCTTGCCCTTATACCCTTCCTTGAGGACGAGGAAGGCGGCCACGGTTTCTCCACGGTAGGGGTCGGGTACGCCCACCACGGCGGCTTCCTGGACGGCTTCGTGCTGGTAGAGGACCTCTTCCACCTCGCGGGGGTAGATGTTGTAGCCACCGGCGATGATCATGTCCTTTTTGCGGTCCACGATGTAGAAGTAGCCGTCCTGGTCCATACGGGCCATGTCCCCGGTGAAGAGCCAGCCGTCCTTGAGGGCCTTTTGGGTTTCCTCGGGGCGGTTCCAGTAGCCCTTCATGATGTTGGGGCCTTTGACGACGAGTTCGCCCACCTCTCCGATGGGGACTTCCTTGCCCTCCTCGTCCACCACCTTGGCGTCCACGCTGGGCAGGGGCATACCGATGGAGCCCTTTTTGATCTCCCCCTGGACAGGGTTGGAGTGGGTCACGGGGCTTGCCTCGGAGAGGCCGTAGCCCTCGATGAGCCGGGCCCCGGTGATCTCCTCAAAGCGCTTGGCCACTTCCACCGGTAGGGGAGCGGCTCCGGAGAGGCAGATGCGGATGCTCTTTACGTTCCGTTTCTCGATTCCCGGGAAGTTGTTGAAGGCCACGTAGAGGGTGGGCACCCCGGGGAAGTGGGTGACCTGGTGCTTTTCAATGGCCTCCACGATGGCGTGGATCTCCGGCCTGGGCAGGAGGACGATCTTGTAACCGGAGTAGATGCCGTAGTTCATGGCCACGGTCATGCCGTAGACGTGGAAAAAGGGCAAAGCTCCCAGCATCACCCCTTTACCCAGGAGTTCCTTGGAGGTGGAATCCCAGGCGTCGATCTGCAGGACGTTGGCCACCAGGTTCCGGTGGGTGAGCATGGCGCCCTTGGAGATGCCTGTGGTGCCCCCTGTGTACTGCAGAAGGGCCAGGTCCTCAGGATCAGCGGGATGGGGGGTGGCGGGGGGATGCTTCAGGAGGTCCAGGAAGGCGTGGAATCCTTCCCGTTTGGGAAAGCCCAGGGGGAGCTTGTCCCGCTTCGCCTTTAAGGGGTAAAGGAGGTTTTTGGGGAAGGGGAGGAAGTCCTTGACGCCCGTGACCACGGTGCGCTTCACCGGGGTTTCCCCCTCCACCTCCAGGAAGCGGGGCAGGAGGTGGTCCAGGATGACCAGGGTTTCCGCCCCCGAGTCCTTGAGCTGGTGCCTTAGCTCCCTTGGGGTGTAGAGGGGGTTCACGTTGACTCCCACGCCCCCCGCCAGAAGGGTGCCGTAGAAGGCGATGACGAACTGGGGGGTGTTGGGGAGCATGATGGCCACCCGGTCGCCAGGCTTCACCCCCAGGGCCTTAAGCCCCTCGGCGAAGCGCCGGGATTTCTCCCATAGCTCCGCATAGGTAAGGGTCTTGCCCAGAAAATCCAGAGCCACGTGTTGGGCGTAACGGCTTGCGCTATTTTCCAGGAAGCGCCACAAGGGGATGGGGGGAACCTCCACCTCTGGGGGAACTCCAGGATCGTAGTGGGCGAGCCAGGGTCTAGAGCCTACGTGGTCCATACTGACCTCCTTGGGGCCCAGGTTACCAAAAACTTTATACCGCGTTCAAGACCATGGACCGGTGTAGCATGGATAGGGAGGTTTCCTATGCGCTTCCGCGACCGCAGGCACGCTGGGGCTCTTCTGGTGGAAGCCCTGAAGCCCTTGGGTCTAGAACGCCCTGTGGTTTTGGGCATCCCTCGAGGCGGGGTGGTGGTGGCGGATGAGGTGGCCAAAGGCCTGGGGGGGGAGCTGGATGTGGTCCTGGTGCGCAAGGTGGGGGCTCCGGGAAATCCGGAGTTCGCCCTGGGGGCGGTGGGGGAAAAGGGGGGCATGGTCTTGAAGCCCTATGCCCTCCAGTACGCCGACCAAAGCTACCTGGAGCGGGAAGCGGCCAGGCAGAAGGACGTGATCCGCAAGCGGGCCGAGCGCTACCGGAAGGTGAGGCCAAAGGTGCCCCTTGCGGGCCGGGATGTGGTGCTGGTGGACGACGGCATCGCCACCGGTTCCACCATGGAGGCGGCCTTGGCCGTGGTCCTCTCGGAAAAACCCCGGCGGGTGGTGGTGGCGGTGCCCGTGGCCAGCCCGGATGCGGTGGAGAGGCTGAAGGATCAAGCCGAGGTGGTGGTGCTCTCCACCCCACCGGACTTCGCCGCCGTGGGGGCCTACTTCATGGACTTCGGCGAGGTCACCGATGAGGAAGTGGAGGGCCTTTTGCTACAATGGTCGGCATGAAGCCCGTGGTCAAGCAGGGGGCCAGCGTGGAGGCCCGTCCCGTGGAGCGGGGGGAGAAGGCCTTTATCCAGGTGCTCATCGGCCCTGAGGATGGAGCCCCCCACTTCATCACCCGCAAGTTCACCATCCTTCCGGGGGGAAGGATTCCCAAGCACAAGCACCCCAGCATCGAGCACGAGCAGTACGTGCTCTCCGGGCGCATGAAGATCTACCTGGGCGACGAGGTGAGGGAGGTGGCGGCTGGGCAGGCGGTCTACATCCCCCCGGACACGCCCCATGCCTATGTGAACGAAGGGGATGAGCCGGTGGAGTTCCTCTGCGTCATCCCCAAGACCAACGCCTACGCCACCGAGTGGCTGGAGGACTAGGGTTTCCGGGGTCCCCGCTGGGGTGCTTAGCCCCAGCGGGGTTTTCTAGGCGCGCACCTCTTGCCGCTGGAAGGCCACGTAGGCCAGGGTGAAGAGGAGGATCACCAGGGCCATGAGGCCGGTCAGCTGGGGCCAGATCAGGAGGAGGCTTTGGGAGAGGGGAAGGGGGGTTCCCAGCACCGCTCCCTCCAGCTGGGTGATGAGGATGGGGCCCAAGGAGCGCACCGCCGGGTTAAGCACAGCGGTGAGGGTTTCCGCGTAGAGGGTGTTGGGGGAGAGGCGGGAGATCCAAAGGGCCAGGTTGGCCTGCCTGAGCTGGCTTTCCGGGTCAAAGGGGTCGGCCTGAAGGAGAAGGGCGCTTGCCGCCAGGTCGGTGAGGATGGGGAAGAAGACGGCGAAGAAGAGCCAGACCCCAATGGCGGCTAGGGCGGCGGTGGCCGGCTGGCGAAAGAGGACGGAGAAGAGGAGGCCCAAGGCCAGCCAGAAGCCCGCATAGGCCAAGGTGGCCAAGAGGAAGAGGAAGGCCCGGGCCATCTCCTCGCCTCCGGGGGGTACTCCCAGGGTGAAGAGGCCGAGGCCCACCACCAGGAGGAAGAGGGCGGTGAGGAGCACGGCCAGGGTGCCGAGCCCCGCCAGGAACTTGCCGAAGAGGAGGGCGTCCCGGTAGATGGGCTGGGAGAGGATACGGGAAAGCGTTCCCCTGGCGTACTCCCCGTTCACCGCATCGAAGGCCAAGGCAATGGCCGCCAGGGGTACGAAGAAGGAGAGGAAGCCCACGAAGGAGGGCAGGGGGTCCTGGGCGGTGGTGAGGAGCTTCAGGTAGAGGTAAGGGTCCTCCCCCACGGTCTGGCGCAGGGTCTGGGTGCCGGTGTACACGGCGGCCAGGGCGGAAAGGAGGATCAACCCCTCCAGAATGCGCATCCTCAAGCCCGTGAGATGGTCGGCCATCTCCTTGAAGAAGACCGCCCAAAGCCCGGTCCAGGGGGAGCCTTCACGCCGCATGGGCCACCTCCTTGAAGTAGTGGGCGTAGACCTCGTCCAGGCTGGGACGGCGGAGGGAGAGGCTTAGAAGCTCGCCCTGCTCCACGGCTATCCGGGCCAGCTCCGGCCGGAGGTCCCGGCTGGAGAGAATCCGGTACCGCCCTCCCTCCGCTGCCACCCGGGCCACGCCTTCCAGGCGGCGGAAGGCCTCCTCGAGGCCCGGGCTGGCCTCCACCAGGATCTCGTACCCACCCCCTAAGACCCTTTGCGCCAACTCCTCCACGGTGCCCAAAAGGGCGAGGTGCCCTTTATGGAAAAGCCCCACCCGGTCGCAGACCTCCTGGACCTGGTGCAGGAGGTGGCTGGATAGGAGGATGGTGATGCCCTCCGCCTTTAGGCCCTTGATGAGCTCCAGAAACTCCCGGGCGGCCTCGGGGTCCAGGCCCAGGGTGGGCTCGTCCAGGATGGCCACCTTAGGCCTCTTCAAAAGCACCTCCGCAAGCCCGAGGCGCTGCCGCATCCCCCGGCTGAAGGCGGAAACCCGCCGGTCCCGCACCTCCCACAGGCCCATGCGCTTGAGCACCTCCTCTATGCGGGCCCTGGCCTCGGCCTCGGGGAGGCCCAAAAGGCGGGTGGTGTAGCGCAGGTTCTCCCAGGCGGTGAGCTCCCCGTAAAACCCCACCTGGTCGGGGAGGTAGCCCACCTGGCTCTTCACCTTCAAGGGTTCCCGCATGGGATCCAATCCCAGAACCCGGGCCTCGCCCCGGGTGGGCTCGGTGAGGCCCAGGAGCATGAGGATGGTGGTGGTCTTCCCCGAGCCGTTAGGCCCCAGGAGGCCGAAGACCTCCCCTTCCTGCACCTCCAGGTTCAGGTCCTCCACGGCCACCACCCGCCCGTAGCGCTTGGTGAGGCCATGGGTTTCGATGACCGCCATGCTACCTCCGGCCGAAGCGGTTCACGGCGAAGCCCAGGACCAGAAGGGCCACGGCCATGATGCCCACCCCCACCAGGCCCCAGAGGCTGGAGCGCACCACGGTGGCCCGGTAATCCAGGCTCTCGGAAAGGCCATCGGACCCGGAAAGGCTGAGGGTCACCATATAGTCCCCCGTCACCGCCTTGGGGGAGGGCTTGATGCGGGCGGTTACCTCCTGCTCCTGGCCGGGGTCCAGGGCGTCCAGCTTATCCGGCTCAAACTTCACCTCCCAGCCCGAGGGCTCCATGGCGCTGAAGGACAGGTTCTTGGCCGGGGCGCTACCCTCGTTCTTCACCACAAGCTTCACCGCGTTTTCCCGGCCCGCCACCACCTGTCCGGAAAGCCGCCCCTCCTTGGTGGTGAAGCGCACCTCGGGCCGGCCCGTGACCTCGAGGGTCAAGGCCAGTTCCGCCTTGGCTTCCCCGGCGACTGCCCTCAAGGTGAGGCCGTAGGTGTCCGCCTTGGTGTCCTTGGGCAGGGAAACCTCCACGTCCAGGTCCTTGCTCTCCCCCGCCTTGATGGGGAGGCTGGTCACCTGCTGGCTGGAGAAGGCGGGGGTGAAGGTCACCTGCCAACCCTTGGGGGCTTCGTACTCCAGGGAGACCAATAGGTCGCGGTCGGACTCGTTTTTCAGGGTCACCCGGTAGCGGAAGGAGCTGGTGGGAGGACCCTTGAGGATGGGGAGCTCCGCCTCGAGGCTAAGCCTCTGGGGCAGGCCCTGCCCCACCACCAGGCCGATGGGAAGGCTGGCGGTATGGCCAAGCCCCTCAGCCCGCACCAGGAAGCGGTAGGTGCCGGGCTTCACCTCCTTGGGAGGCTGGAGGCGAAGGGTAAGGGTAGCCTCCCCGTCGGGGGCCAGGTAGACCGCCCGCACCAGGCGACCCCCGCCGATGAGGCTTGCCTGCCAGCCTTGCGGGGCCTCGGCCACCTGGACCCGCACCACCCCGGGGGGAAGGCCATAGTTCTTGAGGGTGAGGGTCAGGTTGACGCTTTCCCCGGGTTGCACCCCGATCTCCGGATAGGAGGTGCCTAGGGAAAGACCGCGAAAGCCCTGGGCTTGGGCTAAGGCCACGCCGAATCCCAGAAGAACCAGGGTGAGTAGCTTGCGCACCATACCTAAGCCTCCTCCTATAAGCTAGAGAGGAAGGATGAGTCCAAAATGAAAACCCCGGGGCAAGCCCGGGAAAGGGGGGCAGTTTTCCTAGCTCACCCGGGCCTCGAGGTACTCCCGCTCCCCCAGGACAATCTTCCGGGCCAGCTCGGGGTCCTTGGGAAACTCCTTGCCCCGGTTGATCATGTAGGTTTCGTAGCGGCCGATCTCGAAAACCGCGGTGAGCTTCCTCAGCACCTGGGCCATGTCAAAGGCCTTGCAGGAGAAGATGTCGATGGAAAGGAAGCGCTTTTTGGGGAAGGTGTGGATGGCGATGTGGCTTTCGGCGATGATCACCACCCCGGTCACCCCGTCCTCCCCCTCGGGGCCGTAGCTGTAGACGAAGGGGGGAAGCACCTTGGTCATCTCCATCTCCTCGGGGAGCTCGTCCAGGACGCGGCGCACCAGCTCGGCGTCCCGGAGCTTTTCGGGATTGGCGTCGTAGCCGTCCACCATCAGATGCGGTCCGAATCCAAAGAGTTCCATCCTGACCACCTCCTTCCCGTGCCCCCCGGGGTATCCCCCCGCGGCACGCCCCCCATTATGCCCCCCCCTCCCCCCCCTGTCAATACCTTGTCCCCTGGCGGGAAAACCCCCTTTTGCTCCCCCTGGGGGTGGCCCCGGGGAAGGGGGGAAGGGGAGGTGGAGGGAAGCTCCCTTCCATGCGCCTCTTATACGGGGATGGGGTATGGATGGGGAGGAAATAAGCCCCAGACGGTGGTTTCCTTAAGAAAGGTGGTATGATATCCCCGGCAAGGAGGTGCCATGTACAGGGGAAGAGAAGGGCAGTGGGCGTTTTACCTGCACCGGATCTCGGGCCTGGGCATTCTGGTCTTCCTCATGCTCCACGTGGCCAACATCGCAAGCGCCATGTGGGGCCCGGAGGTGTCCAACGCCCTCATGAAGTTCTACCACCAGCCGGTTTTCCAGATAGGGCTTCTTCTTCTCATCGCCGGGGTGCTTTACCACGGGTTCAACGGGCTCAGGATCATCCTCATGGACTTCACCGCCTGGGGGGTGCGTTACCAGCGGCAGCTTTGGTACGGGGTCTGGGTTCTTTTCGTGATCTTCTACCTTCCCTTCCTTTTGAAGATCGGAGGGGGCATCCTGGGAGGTAGCCATGGCGATTAAGTCCAAGCGTTATGAGGAAGCCCGCCTCGAGGCCAGCACCAACCTGGAGCTTTACTGGTGGGTCTTCATGCGCATCTCCGGGGTGGTGTTGGTCTTCCTGCTCATCGGCCACATGTGGATGAACGCCGTCATCACCGACCTCAACAGCATTGACTACGAGTACGTGGCCAAGAGACTTTCCCAGACCACCTGGAAGATCTACGACCTTTTGATCCTGGCCTTGGGCCTCTTGCACGGGGCCAACGGGCTTAGGTATGTGCTGGACGACTGGATTCGGAACCCGTCCAGGCGCTTCTGGACCAAGGTGGTGCTCTACAGCCTCATCGCCTTTCTTTTCTTCCTGGGGAGCCTTTCCCTTCTCAATCACGATTTCGGGGTGAACTAGTATGGCGCACAGACACGAGGTCATCGTGGTAGGCGCAGGTGGAGCGGGCCTGGCTACGGCCCTCTATGCGGCCAGGGAAGGTGCGGACGTGGCGGTGGTCACCAAGCTCTACCCCACGCGAAGCCACACGGGGGCGGCCCAGGGAGGGATAGGGGCGGCCTTGGGCAACGTGGAGGAGGACCACTGGGAGTGGCACATGTTCGACACGGTGAAGGGAGGGGACTACCTCACCGACCAGGATGCCGCCGAGGTCTTTGCCAAGGAGGTGATCGAGGCGGTCCTGGAGCTGGAGCACATGGGCCTTCCCTTTGACCGGCTCCCAAACGGCAAGATCGCCCAGCGCCGCTTTGGCGGCCACACCAAGGACTGGGGCAAGGCCCCGGTGCACCGAGCGGCCCACGCCGCCGACCGCACCGGGCACATGATCCTCCAGACCCTTTACCAGCAGTGCGTGAAGCACAACATCACCTTCTACAACGAGTTCCACGTCACCGATGTCATCGTTGAGGACGGGGTGGCCAAGGGTCTGGTGGCCTACGAGCTGGCCACGGGGGAGCTTCACCTCTTCCAGGCCAAGGCCATCGTCATCGCCTCGGGGGGCTTTGGCCGCATCTACAAGGTGACCTCCAACGCCTACACCCTCACCGGGGACCTGCAGGCCATCCTCTACCGCAAGGGGCTTCCCCTCGAGGACATGGAGTTCTACCAGTTCCACCCCACGGGGCTTTACCCCCTGGGCATCCTCCTCACCGAGGGGGCCAGGGGGGAGGGGGGCATCCTGAGGAACGCCCTGGGGGAGCGCTTCATGGAGCGCTACGCCCCCACCATCAAGGACCTGGCTCCCAGGGACATGGTTTCCCGGGCCATGTACCTGGAGGTGCGGGAGGGCCGGGGGGTGGGCCCCAAGAAGGACCACGTGCTCCTGGACCTCACCCACCTGCCTCCCGAGGTCATCGAGAAGAAGCTTCCCGACATCACCGAGTTCAGCCGCATCTACCTGGGGGTGGACCCCTTGAAGGAGCCGGTGCCGGTGATGCCCACCGCCCACTACGCCATGGGGGGGATTCCCACCACCCTCTGGGGCCAGGTCATCCGGGACGAGAACAACACCGTGGTGCCCGGGCTTTACGCTGCCGGGGAAGCGGCTTGCGTGAGCCTGCACGGGGCCAACCGCCTGGGGACCAACTCCTTGGGGGATCTGGTGGTCTTTGGCCGGCGCGCCGGGATCCATGCAGCCCGCTTCGCCAAGGATGCCGACTACCACGAGCTTACCGAGGAGCACCTGGGCGAAAGCCGCGAGCGCATTGAGCGCATCAAGAACTCCACGGGCAAGGAGAAGGTGGCGGCGCTCCGGGCCGAGCTCCAGCAAACCATGATGGACAACGCCTCCGTCTTCCGCACCGGGGAGCTCTTGGCCAAGCAGGTGGAGATCCTGAAGGAGCTCATGGACCGCTACCGGAACATCTCCATTGACGACAAGGGGGATGCCTACAACACCGAGCTGGTGGAGGCCCTGGAGCTTGGGTATCTCCTCGAGGTTTCCGAGGCCCTGGTGCACTCCGCTTTGAACCGCACCGAGTCCCGCGGGGCCCATGCCCGGGAGGACTACCCCGAGCGGGACGATGCCAACTGGCTCAAGCACACCCTGGCCTACAAGGTGGCCGACGGCAAGGTGACCTTCCGCTACAAGCCCGTGGTCCTGGGCCGCTTTGAGCCCAAGGCCCGCACCTACTAGGAGGCGCCATGCAGGTAACCCTGAAGATCCTTCGCTTTGACCCCGCCAAGGACCAGAAGCCCACCTGGCACACCTACCAGGTGGAGGCCGAACCTTGGGACCGGGTTTTGGACCTCCTCCACAAGGTGAAGTGGGACCAGGACGGCACCCTGGCCTTCCGCCGGAGCTGTGGGCACGGCATCTGCGGCTCCGACGCCATGCTCATCAACGGCAGAAACCGCCTGGCCTGCAAGACCCTGGTGAAGGACCTGGGGAACGTGATCACCGTGGAACCCATCCGGGGTCTGCCGGTGGAGAAGGACCTCATCGTGGACATGGAGCCCTTCTTCGCCGCCTACCGGGCGGTGAAGCCCTACCTCATCAACGACGAGCCTCCGCCGGCCCGGGAGCGCCTGCAAAGCCCTGAGGAACGGGAGCGGTTTGACCACGGCACCAAGTGCATCCTCTGCGCCAGCTGCACCACCAGCTGTCCTGTCTTCTGGGTAAACGGGACGTATCTGGGTCCTGCCGCCATCGTGCAGGCCCACCGGTTCATCTTCGACTCCCGCGACCGGGGAAAGCGGGAGCGGTTCAAGGCCCTGGGCTCGGGGGGCGGGGTTTGGCGCTGCCGCACCGCCTACAACTGCACCGAGGCCTGCCCCCGGGATATCCCCGTAACCCAGCTCATAGAGGAGGTCAAGCGGGCCATCCTCTTTGACCGCTTCTAGAAGCAATCCTCTCCTGGTGCCCCACCCTGGCGAGGCCAGGGTGGGGTGGCATCAGGGGGTGAGCCGGTGCCGGTCCCTGGGGAAGGCCCGGGCGTAGCGCACGTTGGGAAGGCCGAGAAGCTTTTGCGTGAGCCTTTCCGCCCCGATGGCGAAACCCCCGTGGGGAGGCATGCCGTACTTGAAGACCTCCAGGTAGCCCTTAAAGCCCTCGAGGTCCATACCCTTGGCCTTTAGGCTTTCCACCAGGTCTGGGTAGCGGTGGATCCTCTGGCCTCCGGAGGTGATCTCCAGGCCCCGGAAGAGGAGGTCAAAGCTCCTGGTGGTGCCGTTGTCCTCGGGGTAGGTGTAGAAGGGCCTAAGGCTTCGGGGGTAATGGGTGATGAAAAGCCAGTCCGAACCCCACCGCTCCTTGGCGTACTGGCCGAGGAGGCGCTCTGCTTCCTCGGAAAGGTCCTGGCCTACGGGGTAGCCCAGTTCTTCCTTCAGGATTCTCCTGGCCTCGGCATGGGTCAGACGGGGGATTTCCTTGGGGAAGGAGGGCCAATCGGCTTCCAAAAGCCGGATCTCGTTTCCGGCGCTGGAAAGGGCTTCCTCCAGCATCTCCTGAAGGAGGTTTTCCTCAAGCCGCATGAGGTCCTCCTCCCCCCCGATGAACCCCATTTCCACGTCCAGGGAGAGGTACTCGTTCAGGTGGCGGCTGGTGTTGTGCTCCTCCATGCGCCAGACCGGGGCCACCTCGTAAACGCGCTCAAACACCCCCACCATGATCTGCTTGTAAAGCTGGGGGGACTGGGCCAGGTAGGCCCGGTACTCGAAGTAGTCCACCCCGAAAAGCCCTGAGCCTCCCTCGGCCCCCGCCCGCACCACCTTGGGGGTGAAGATCTCCGTGAAATCCTGCCGGTCTAGGTACCGCCTAAAACCCCGCACCAGGGCTGCCTGCACCCTGAGGGGAGCGCGGGCCTTCTCCCCCCTTAGGGTGACGTAGCGGTATTCCAGAAGGGTGTCGGGGCTTGCCCGCCATTCCTCCTTGGGGATCTCCACCGGGGTGGGCTCCAGGGCAGGGGAGAGGATCTCTATTTCCTTTGCCTGCACCTCGAGGCCCCCTGGGGCCTTGGGGTTTTCCACCACCTGGCCCCTTACCCGCAGGCTGCTTTCCGGCAAGGGGAGTTTCTGCCCTCCGGTCACCACCTGCACGATGCCGCTTCGGTCCCGTAGCAATAAGAACTGCACCTTGCCCAGGTCCCGCCGCCAGTGGAGAAAGCCCAAAAGCTCCACCTCTTCGCCCACATGCTTCTTCAAGTCCCGTACCAGAACCCGCATGCTCCCTCCTCTTAAGGTTTGACCCCCCCGGCCATGGGGGACCGGGGGGGCCGGATGGCCTTGCCCCCCGTCTAGGCGTCATTACCCTGGGGCAGACGCATATTGCCCTTGAGTTTAGGGGGTTTCTCCCCCTAGGTCAAGGCGCTCAAAGGCCAGGACCATGCTGGGGAGGTCCTGAGGGTCCGCCACAGCGAAGAAGTTCTCCTCCACCTGGTACCGGGCTGCCCACTCCCCTTCCACCCCGGCCAGGTTCAAGGGCTTTGCCTCTTCCCTCAGGAAGCGGAGGCGCCTTAGGCGCACGTCCCCCGCCTCGGAGTAGAAGACCTGGTAGACCACGCCCCCTCGGCGCTTCTCCCCGTAGAAGCCCCCTTCTATGGGGCTTATCTCGTAGCCTAGGGCCTTAAGGGCTTCCATCCAGCACCTCGAGGGCCGAGGGATCCTCCAGGACGATCTCGTAGTAGCCGGCGTAAAGCACGATGCGCCCCCTGGCCCTTACCTTCTTGCCCAGGTAGCTTTGGGGGAAGGGTTGCCGGAAGAGGGCGTAGCTCCTTGGGAAGACCACCAGCCTCAGGTCGCTTTCCCCGGGTCCGAACCGGAGGAAGGCCACGGTGCCCCGGTCTTCCACCTGCTGAATCACCCCTTCCACCGTGGCTATACGGCCAAAGTACTTAGGGGCATCTTGCCAGGGAATGACCCCTTCCAGGGGCGGTAGGGCAAAGGGGTTTTCGGTAAGCCCTGCTTGGAAGTCCCTTTCCATCACGGAAAGGAGCCTGGCGAAGGCCTCGGGGGCTTCCCTGCGGGTGAAGCGTACGGAAAGCTCCCGGTTGGCGTTCAAGGAGTTGGCGCTCAGGTTCAGGCTTCCCACGAGGGCCACCTCCCCGTCCACCACCAGGGCTTTGGCGTGCACGTAGGGATCGGGTAGGAAGCGGAGATCCGCCCCGGCCCGCCTTAGCTCCTCCGCTCCTGCCAGGAAGTAGGTGTCCCCGGGCTCCTGCGGGCTTCCCACCAGGCGGACCCGGACCCCTCTGGCCAAGGCTTCCTTGAGGGCGGCCACCACCTCGGGATCGGCCATGGCCTGGTGCTCCAGGAAAACCTCCCTCTTGGCCCCACGGATCAGGGCGAGGAGGGTTTCCCGGGCGTTGCCCTCCTTGACCCCGCCCAGGATGCGGCTTGGGGCCCAGACGAGAAGGGCCTGGGATAGGTCCAGCCTTTTCCCCTCCCAGTCCGCTTCAAAGACCTTCACCACCTCCGCCACCTGCCTGGGATCGTCCAGGATGAGGGCGTACTCCCGGTTGGCGGTAAAGGAGCTTCCCGTGAGGTTCATGGTACCCACCCAGGCCCGCTTCCGGTCCACCACCAGGCTTTTTTCGTGGACGAAGACGAAGCGGAAGGGGGTGGTGAGCTTAACCTCCACCCCCCGTTCCTTTAGGGCCTGGAAGACGGTTAGGTCCACTCGTCCCCCAGCGGGTTCCCGTTCCAGGAGCACCCGCACCTTTACCCCCCGGGCCACGGCCTCCCCCAGGGCTTCCACCACGTCCAGGCGGCTTGGGGTCCAGAGGTACATCTTCACCAGGATCTCCTCCCGGGCCGAGGCGATGAGGTCCAGTAGCGGCTTGACCCCATCGTCCGGCTCCACCACCAACTTGGGGGCGGCCAAGGCGGTTAGGAGGAGGAAGAGAAGTAAAAAGAGCTTTCTCATACCGCCTTTCATTCTGACCCATGGGGGTCAGGAAGCTTGCAAACAGAGGGGGTGGGCTATGTCCAGCGGAAGCAGGTTTCCGCGTTCTGGTCGGTGATGGATTCTATTTCCTCCAAGGTCATTCCCCGCACCTCCGCAAGCCTATTCAGGGTGTGGCGCACGTAGTGGGGAAGGTTGCGCTTTCCCCGGTGGGGTTCTGGGGGCAGGAAGGGGGTGTCGGTTTCCACCAGGAGCTTGTCCAGGGGAAGCCTTTGGGCGGCTTCCCGGAGGGCCTGGTTTTTCTTGTAGGTGAGGGGGCCTGCGAAGCTGAAGTAGGCTCCCACCTCGAGGCCCGCTGCCTCGAGGGCCGGGTGCCCGCCAAAGGCATGGAGGACCACCCTTTGGGGTCGGTGGGCGAGGAGCCAGGCGGCCAGGTCTTCCTCCGCTTGCCCATCCTTGCTCCGCACGTGGAGCACCAAAGGTAGCCCGAACTCCTCGGCCAGGGTCGCTTGGAACTCCAGGGCCTTGAGCTGGGCGGGCTTGGTTTCGGGGGTCCAGTAATAGTCCAGGCCGCTTTCCCCAACGGCTCGCACCCGGGGGTGACGGGCGTAATACCTTAAAGCCTCTTCCACCTCGGGGGAGAGCAGATGGGCCGAGGTGGGGTGGAGGCCCACCGCGGCGTACACATTTTCCTGGGCCAGGGCCAGTGTCCTTTCCCAGCGGGTTGGGTCCACCCCCAGGGTGAGGATGGCCCTGAGTTCCGGAAAGTGGGCTTTGGCGTCTTCCAGCTCGGCTTCTTCCAGGAAATCCAGGTGGGCGTGGGTGTCGGTCATGTGCTTTCTTCGTCCTCTACCAGGATCCAGATGCGCTTAAGGGGAAGTTCGGCCTTAAGCTCCTCAGGCAGGCGTTCGTAGCTCTCCAGGAGGTGCAGGATCAGGTCTTCGGAGTCCCACAGGCGGATTTCAAAGTAACTGGTGGGCTTCTCCTTTTTGGCCGTTTCCTTAAAGCCACCCCAGCTCACGAATAGGCCATAGTTGGCCCCAAACTTCTTCATAGCACCTCGGAGCTCGTTGAGTTCCTTGGTGCCTATGGGGGCATCCCCGGACTTCACCTGAACGGCAATACGGGGGGATTCAAAGCCCAAAGGCCCGGAGCCCGCCAGGATGTCCACCCCGCCATCGGGACCGGTGGGCGAGAGGAAGGTGCGGTAACCCTGGGCTTGGAGAATACCCTCCACCAACCTTGCCAGGGCATGCCCCTTGAAGCGGCGGTTAAGGTAATCCCGGATGGCGTCCCGGGCAAGCTCCTCGAGGTTTAGTTTTTCTGTCCCATTTCCGTTCTTTACATCTCCCCCATTTACTAATAGGTCGCGAACCCGTTCTTCTGCATTATTCCTTTGTATTTGGGCCACGGTCAGAGAGGAACCCAGGGAGTAGAGTAGATCCTGGTCCAGAGCCGCTCGTGGGATAGTCTTCAACCATTGGACTGGGCGTGTATGCTTGGCCCCGGGTGGGTTATCAGGTACGTAGCGATAGGGTCCGGTCACCGTTCCGAAGTGAATTTTTGGCTCTCGCTTGGAAGGGAGGGCCACCAAGTCTCCTTCCTTCATCTCTTTGGCAAAGGCCCATAACTCGCTGGCCCAGTTGATAAGGGCATTTCTGGACTTTTCTGAATATATCGTGCTCAAGTGCTGCAGAAGCGTCGCGCGGTTGTCCAACGAGGTGAGGTCAGGAACCTCGTCCCAGCCTACGGCGGCTACCTTGTTTTCGAGGCAAAAGGCCTCGGTTTCCCCTCTCTTCCCCGCCCGCACCAGCCAAAGGGCCATGTCTTTAATCTAGCATGGGAAGTTCCCCACCCTGGTCTACCGGCCCGGTTGTGTGGATTGGACCCATGCAGTGGCTTTGCCGCTTGTTGACTGCTTGTGCCCTCCACGGGTGGGGGTGGGGCTACACTTCGTTTCCCTGGACCGCTGGAAAAGCCCCTTGGGCTGCACGTATGTGCTGGCGTGGCCCCTCGAGGGGCCGGTGATGGAGCTTAAGGGCTACCCCGTCCTGGCCTAGGGGATGGGGAGTTTGTGGCCGGACCTTGGCGGCCTTGGAGTGCGCGTGCTATGCTAAATGAGGTTTAGTGCGTGGGTGATATTTATGAGTTTACGCGTGCTCGGCGTCAACGCATCGGCACGGACGGACGGGTTTACGGCAGAGTTGTTGGGCGAGGTTCTGGAAGCCGCCAGGCGCCGGGGAGCCGCCACCGAGCGCCTGGACCTGGTGCGGTACCCCTTTCCCTTTTGCGTGGGGAACTACTCCCAAGACCCTACTTCCTGCGGCCCGGACACCTGCGTGCAGGGACCCTGGGATGGCTTCGGTAAGATAGCGGACAAGCTCGTCCAGGCGGACGCGGTGGTTTTCGCCACGCCGGTCTACTGGTTTAGCGTTTCCGCCCGGATGAAGGCCCTTTTGGAGCGCATGACCTCCATGGAGAACCAGGGCCTCTTAAACCTGGGCAAGCCCATGGTCCTGTTGGCGGTAGCCGAGGAGGAAGGGGCCAGCCAGGCGCTTTCGCAGATGCTCCTGCCCCTTTCCTACATGGGGTTTGTCCTGGCGCCCCTGGGGTTGGTCTACGCCCATCACCGGGGTGCCGTGAGCCTCAAGGGGAACACCGAGCTCATGGAGGATGCCCGCATTGCCGGGGAGAACCTGGTGCTGATGGCGGAAAAGCTTAGGGGAACCGCTTTCCGGGAACCCCTTCCCAGTTACCAGTACCGTCTACCCCGGTTGCCAGGAGTGGCAGCGGATTGAGTGGGTGCTGGGAGTGGGAGGCAAGAAACCCAGGTGAGGGTCCTCCGCCTGAAGGGTGGACAGGTTTTTTAGGGGCCATTTCCCCCCGTTTGTGCTATCCTGAAGTTAGGGAGCGTAGGCTCCCCACAAGGTACCTCGGAGGCGAAGAAGCCTGCCCTGTAGTTGGGCGCCTGGGGCAGGTGGAGCCAGTGGCGCAACCGGCTGAGGGTTAGAAGGTCTTTCCTTTGTAGCCAAACCCTTGCCGGCCAGGCGCCCAAGCCTGGCCCTAAGGTTTTTAGGGCGTTCGGAGGCGATGAACCGTGGAACCCAAGATGGGCGCCAAGGGACACGGGGAGCCAGTGGCGCAACCGGCCGAACGTCGATCCTTTGTCCTCTTGCGGCTTTTTGCGCCACCTCTTCCCCGGACTAGCGGTGGGAGGTGGTTATGCGTAGGTTGCTCATAGGGCTGGGGTTGATGGGGGTGTTATGGGCTTTCCAGCCCGGCCTTGCGGGAGATGCCCCCTTGCAAGCTCAACATGAGGTGGGGATTCGGATTCCCGTCATCCTCCGTTTGGAGGTGGTGGAACTTGGTCTAAGGATGGAGGCCTTGCCTCAAGGCAGGCTTACATTGGGGCCTGGTAGCTACAGGCTCCGGATCGTTTCCAATACCCGGTGGCGGCTTTGGCTGGTGCCGCTTTTGGAGAATCCATCTTCCGAGGTAAGTTCCTTCCTCCTGGAAGGGAGGGGTCGGGAGGAGGTTACCTTGCAGGTTCCCGCGGGTGCCACCTGGGAAGTGTGGGTGAGGGTTGGGGGTGGATGAACATTCTTTCACAGGGTTTTCACATGGGCCATTAATATAGGCCTTGAGGGGAGGCGAGGAACCCCCGATCTCCCAGATGGGCGCCAAGGAGCGGGGGGGAGCCAGTGGCGCAACCGGCCCCTAATCCTTTTGGGAGGTTAGGATATGCGCAAGCTGGTAGCCCTGATGGCCCTCATGCTTATGGCAGGTCTGGCTCTGGCGCAGACCACGGCCAGCCACACGGTCAAGGTGACCATCCCTTCCATCCTGTCGTTGCAGCTGAACGCCACCGACTTCGTTTTTGACTTCAACAATCCTTCTCTCACCGGTACGGAAACCGTGACCGTGGGTAGCACCTCCTACACCAAGGCTTCCAAGGCGGCTTACGATACCTTCATCGATACCGCTGCCGGCACCCAGGACTTCGCCCCCACCAGCGTGGAGGGGACCGGAGGAGCGGACTACGGCACCATGACCATTCGCTCTAACCGGGCCCAGTGGACGGTGAGCGTCGATTCCATTTCGGGCACCCTCGGTGCTCCCTTAAGCAACAGCCGGGTGAAGGTCTTTGCCGAGAAGGTAAGTGGGAAGGGCGGTTCTTGGACTACCGTCCCCACGCCCATTACCAGCGTGTCCACCCTCATTAGCGCAGGTGCCGGGGGGCAGGGCAAGTCGGTCTACAAGCTCTACTACCTCCTCACCATGGACATTAACGATGACATCCCCCTTGCTGGCTATGACCAGCAGATCACCATCACCTACACCCTGACTTCTCCGTAAGGGGGGCGTTGGGCAAAACCCCTGGGAGGCCCGCATAGAGGTCCCCAGGGGTTTTGCGCTGGGGAGGTATGCTGGTGGAGAACCATGCGGAGGCCTTGGATCCTACTCGCTATCCTTACAGTCCTACCGGCCCTGGCCCAGGGGGCCTACCTGACCCTTTCCCCCGCCCGGGTGGAGCTTGCCGCTATGCCCGGGGAGGCCTTTTCCCTGACGACTACCCTGAGGAATGAGGGCCCCAGGGAAGAGGCTGTTACCGTGCGCCTCGCTTCCTTTCAGGTGAAGGAGGACGGCTCGGTGGAGGAGCTTCCCTTGTCCGGGGGGCTTTGTGCGGAGCTTAGGGTAATCCCCACGGCCTTTACTCTTCCCCCGGGAGGGTCCCTCGAGGTGCGGGTGGAGGGAAAGTCTCCAGAAGGTGAGGGAACCCTGGCCTGCCTGGTGATCTTCAGCGGAGGTCTGAGGATTCAGGACAAGGGTGGCGTGCGGCTTCAGATAAGGCCGGAGATCGGCTTGGCCCTCTACGTCACCCTCCGAGGAACCGAACGCCCGGCTTTGAGGGCCACGGTGGGTGGGGAAGGCCGGTCTTTACCGGTCCTTTTGGAGAACCCGGGAAACGTCCTCCAGCGGGTGAGCGGAAAGGTGGAAGTCTTCTCCCCCGAGGGGAAAAGGGTCGCCAGCTTTTCCGTGGAGGAGCTTCCCGTATGGCCTGGGGGAGCCAGGAGGCTTGAGTTTGAGCCCCCAGAGCCCCTTCCTCCTGGAGAGTACAGGGTGGTGGTCATCCTGGAAAGCCCCTATGGGCGCTACGCTTCGGAGGGGAAATGGACAAGATAGCCCCTAATGGGCTGACCCGTACCCTAGCCCTTGTCCCTTTTCTCTTCGCCCTGGGTCTTGCCCAGGTATCCTGCGATGCCAGCGAGGTGCGCTTCGACTTTAGCGCCCCAGGCTCCCTCAGCTTCCAGGCAGGCTACCCCGTGGCCAACCTGGGAGGGTACCTTCACCTGTTCGATGCCGGGCCTCTTATGTTCCTGCCCACCCAGGTGCTGGGAGGTAGCCAGCCCTACCGGCTGGAGTGCACGATCACCACTGGGGGCGGTGGCGGTGGGGGTGCTCTTTGCGGAGCCGGGAATACCCATTGCTTCCGCCTGACCGGCATCAGCGGTTCCCTTCCTCCGCCCCTGGATCCCAACACCCGGGTCTACGTGATGGTCCAGGTGGTTTCCGGGACCGGGGTGATCAACCATGTTCCAAGCCCCACCCCCCTTGGGGCCATCCCCGATAACCGGGGTCTTGCCAGCATCCCCCGCAACACCACGGCGGTCCTTTGGATTTACATCCTGCTCCGCATGGATCCCCTGGATGCCTTCTTGCCGGACCCTCCCGTTTCGGGAACCCTGACCTTCACCTACAGGTTGCGCAACAACTGAATCTCTGGGATGCGCCCGCCTCTATTCCCTCCCACCGCCACCCGCCTGGTTTCCGCTCTAGTCTTGTTGGGATTTATGGGGAGCCTGGCCCTGGGGAGGACCGTGGTCCATCCCGGGGAGGCCTTCACCCTGGTCTACAGCGGGGTGAGGGGTACCCTTTCCTGGCAGGTGGAGCCCTTCCGCCCCCTCCTCCTTCCCGACAAGGGGGAAGGCCTCGCCCTGGTGGTGCTGGAGGTACCCTTCACCCTCTCCCCGGGGGTTTACCCGGTGTGCCTGGTATTCGGAGAGGCCACCCTCTGCCAGGAGGTGGAGGTGCCCAGGGTGGAGCGCCTGGTGGCCCAGGTACCGGCCAGAGCCGAGGGCACCCTCACCCTCAGGCTGGAAAACCGGGGCAATGTTCCCTTAAGGGTTTCCCTGTCTTCGGCCCCGGAGAGCCCGGTTTTCCTTCCCCTTCAGGAAGTGGATCTGGCACCTGGAGAGGAGAAAGTCCTTTCCCTTGCCCCGGGGGAAGGGGGAAACCTGGTCCTCGTCCTCGCCTACGGGGAGCGAAGGGAGCGGTACCTGGTGCGGATGGAGGGCCAGGGGGGAGGTCCTTCCCCCTACCGCCTCGAGGGGAGGCTGACCCTGGGATACCCTGGGCCCTATGGGGCCTTAGCCCTGGAGGGTCCTCTGGCTCAGGGGGTGGGGGTGAGCCTGCGGGCGGAAGGGGAGGGCCAGCGGCTTTCCGGGCGTCTCAGGCTGGACCTCGGGTCCTTCGGCCTCGTCTTGAGCACCCTGCCCTCCCTGGGGCTTGCCTACCGGGAGGGCCCCCTGTACCTGGCCGTGGCCTATCCCTGGTCCCTGGAGGGGGAATGGAGGGAGGCGGGGGATACCTACCGCCTGGAGGTCAGGCCGGAGCGCTTCCGCCTTTCCTACGCCTCCTTCGGCCTTTCCCTCCAGGGAGGGTGCACCCTGGGAGAAGGAACCGGTTGCCAGGCTCCCTTTTTCCGCCTGGAGCGGACGGGGGAGCCCGCCTACTTCCTGGCCTGGGAAGGAGGCTTGCTCCTGGGTGGAAGCATCCCGGGGTTCAGCTTGGAGGGAACCCTTTTCCCCGCCCTTTCCCTTCGGGGGAGCCACTGGGGAAGCCTGGGTGAGGGTACCTACCGGCTGGAGGGGGCTCTGGACCCCTATGGAGGGATGCTTGCAGGAAATCTTTCGTGGCCCCTGGACCCTGCCCTTCGCCTTCAGCTTTCGGCCAGCCTGGGCCAGGAGAGGGCGCTCGGGGCTGGCCTATCGTACCGGCTTGGGTCCATGAGTTTTGGCCTTCAGGGGAAGCTGGGGCTTTTCCCCCTGGATGGAAGCCTGATGGGAACCTGGACGTGGGAGGAGGGACCTTACGGGCTCCGCCTGGAGGGATGGTGGACTCCCGGTAGCACCCGCCTGGGCCTGGAGGGACGGTACGCCTTCAGCCTGGGGGTTCCCCAGGAGGTAACCCTGGCCCTGGGTGGCTACGACCGGCTTCCCCTGGAGGGGCAGGTGCTTCTGGAGGGGAAACCCGTGGCCTCGGCCCGGGTGGTGGTCCCCGGGATGTCCACCCTGACCGATGGGGAAGGGCGCTTCCGCATCTACCTGCCCCGGGAGGGGGGAAGGGTGCGCATCCTTCCGCCTCCGGGAACCCTGGCCTTTCCCCTGGAGGTGGAAGCGGATGGACGGGCTCCTTTGCGCCTGGAGTTGCCCCCGGCTTCGGCCCTGCGCCTGGTTTGCGAGGGTGAGGGAGGGAGGGGAGCCTATCTGGCGGCGGGGATGGTGGCCCAGGTGGCCTGTGGGGCTCAGGCGGTCCTGCCCCCCGGGGTTTACCGGGTGTATCCCCAGGCCCTCCCGGGATACCAGGCGAGGGAAGGGGATGGGGAGGTTCTCCTAAAGGCCCTGGAGGAGAAGTCCCTGGTCCTGACCTTCCAGAAAAGGCCCGTGGAGGTCTTGGAGGAGGCCGCCTTCCGCTTTATCCGCTTCTTCCCGCCGAAGCCTGCCCCCGGGGAGGAGGTGCGCCTGGAGGTGGGAGGGGTCAGGGGCAACCTCTGGCTTGCCTGGGATGGTAAGACCCTTGCGGGCACTCCGCAGGCCGATGGAACCCTCCGTTTCACCTTCCAGGTTCCCTGGGAGGCGGAGAAGACCCTGGTCCTGAGGCTTCAGGGAGAGGGGTTTTCCCGGGAGCTTCTCCTTCCCCTGGATGAAGGCCGGGAACTCCTCGAGGTGGAGGTGGTCCCCGCAAGGGCTTCCCCGGGGGAGGAAGTGGAGATAAAGGTGCGGGTCAGATTCCCCGCAGAAGGGGTTTCCCTCCTCCTTCCCACGGGGGAAGGCTTAGCCCTGGCTTTGGTGGGGGAAAGAACCTATGGAACCCGCCTCCTGGTGGACGAGAAGCTGGCCGGGCTGGCGGAGCCCCTGGGTACCAGGCGGGCCTTGGTGTTCAAGGTGGTGGCCCGGCAGGGGCAGAAACTGGTGGAAAAGAGATTCCGAATCTTCCTGCCTTGAGGTTCACTGGCAAGAGAAGCCTCAAAGGTACAAGGGCTCCACCCCATCCCTGGCAAAGGGCAGAAGCTCGTAAAGGGCCCTGGGATCTGGGGGGACGTCCAGGAGAAGGTGGCTACCCGGGAGCTGGGCCCTTGAGACCTCCTGGGCTTTGAGCTTCCTGGGGGGCTCGAGCACAAGGGTTTTCCCCTCACGCCTGGCATAGGTGGCCCCATAGTAGAGCCCGTTTCTGGCGGTGAAAAGGGCGGTTAGGGGAGGCCCACCTTCCTCCAAAAAGGGCCAGCAGGCGGCAAGGAGGGAGCTTACCCCAAACACCTTGGCTCCATGGGCTAAAGCGATGCCCATGCCGGCTGCCAAAGCGATGCGAAGGCCCGTGTAGGAACCCGGGCCTTCCCCCAGGACCAGGGTGCCGATCTCCTCCCGCTCCACGCCCACTTCCCTTAAGAGCTCGTCCAGTAAGCCGAACAGGGCTTCCTCGTGCTTACGGCCCAGCCGCACCACCCGGCCCACTCCCTCTTCCCCGCGGAAAAGGCCCAAGGAAAGGTAGGGAGTGGCGGTGTCCAGGGTGAGGGTCCACACCCTTCCATCCTATATACTCCGGCACGGGATGCGGACCTTTCCCCTTCATGCCCTTCTTTCCTTGGGGGCGCTCCTTGCCCTGGGTGTGTACGCTTCCCGGCTCGGCTTTCTCCCAGGGGCCTGGGTGGGGGCGGGGCTTGGGCTTTACGCCCTTCTCGTCCTGTGGGGGCTTCGTTTCGGTCGGCACCATGCCCTTTTGGGGCTTGGGCTTTTTGCGTACTGGCTCCCACCCCTGGCCTTTCTGGCTCCTCTCTTGTTCGCCCTCTTGTTTGGCCGGGGCCTGAGGGAAAAGGAGCAGGCAGCCCTCTACGGCTGGGCCTTGGTTTGGCCGGCCTTAGCCCTCCTTTTGGTCTGGCATGTTTTCCCCACCTTTTACGCCTTTTACCTGAGCCTCTTTGAACGGGTTAACTTCCTGCGCCCCGCGGCCTTCGCTGGCTTGGAGAACTACCGCATCCTCCTCCAGGACCCTCTTTTCTGGAAGGCCTTGGGGAACACCTTCTGGTACGTGGTCTTTACCGTGCCGGTGGGTCTTCTCCTGGCCACAGGGGTGGCCATCCTCCTGAACACCCAGGTGGCCTTCCTGGGGTTCTACCGCACCCTTTACTTCCTCCCCTACATCACCGCCCTCACGGCGGCGGCGGCGGTGTGGCGCTGGATCTACCACCCGGAGTTCGGTTTTCTCAACTGGCTTCTTCGCACCCCGGGTCTCGACTGGCTGAACACGCCCAAGGGTGTCTTCGCCCTTCTCCTCGAGCCCCTGGGAGTTCAGCCCCAGGGTTTTTGGGCGGGGCCCAGCCTGGCCTTTGTGGCCATCATGGTCATGAGCGTGTGGCACTTTCTGGGATACCAGGTGGTGATCCTCCTGGCCGGGCTTCAGGCCATTCCCAAGGAGTATTACGAGGCGGCGGAGCTGGATGGGGCGAGCTTTTGGCAGAAGCACCGGCTCATCACCTGGCCCCTTCTTTCCCCCACCACCTTCTTTCTCTTCACCCTGGGGCTCATTGGGGCCTTCCAGGTGTTCACCCAGGTTTACGTCCTGACCCCCACGGGCGGGGTGTTGCAGGATACCCTTACCCTGGCTTTCTACCTCTACAACAAGGGTTTCCGCGACTCGGATTTCTCCTACGCCAGCGCCATCGCCATGGTGACCTTTCTCCTCATCCTGGTCCTCACCCTGATTCAAAGGCGGGTTTTGGAGAGGCGGGTGAACTATGAGATTTAGGCCCGGTGTCCTGTTCGTGCACCTGCTCCTCCTCCTGGGGGGGCTCGTCATGGCCTTTCCCTTCTACTGGATGCTGGCCACCAGCCTGAAAAGCCCCCAGGAGGCCCTGCAGGCCAAGCCCATCTGGGTTCCCGAGCGCATGAAGCCGGCGAACTGGCTCAAGGCAGCCCGGCTGGGGGATAGCCCCCTATGGGGGGGCTTGGCACCTGGAAGGAGCGTGGAACTGGTTTTCCCTGGGAGGGAAGGGCATCCGCCCAGGGCCTTGGTACCCCGCACCCCCGGGGCCTTCTTTGACCCTCGGGCGGATGGTACCCGGGTGGAGGTGGTGTATCGGGAAGGGGCTTGGCGGGTGCGGCTGACCAACGCCACGGAGGAAGCCTTCCGCTTTTTGCCCCTGGTGGTGCTCTGGCCCAAGGAAGTCCCTCTGGAGGCACCCTTGCCCCCCGACGCCATCCGCTCCCAGGGGGAGTACTGGCGGCTGGAGTGGGTGAATGCGGTGCCCGGGGCCTTGGGCTACGTGCTCCACAACTACCTGGAAGCCTGGCATGCGGCTCCCTGGGGGCGCTACTTCTTCAATAGCTTCTTCACCGCCTTGACCCAGGTGGCGGTGGGGCTTTTCCTGGCGGCCCTGGCGGCCTTTGCCCTGGCCCGCATTCCCTTTCCCGGCAAGGAGGCGGTGTTCGTGCTCATCCTGGCCACCATGATGGTGCCGGGGGAGGTGCTCCTCATCCCCAACTACGTGCTTCTGGCCAGGCTGGGCTGGCTGGACACCTACTACGCCCTTATCGTGCCCTGGCTGGCCTCGGTGTTTGGCATCTTTCTCCTTCGGCAGTTCTACCTTTCCTTGCCCCAGGATCTTTTTGATGCCGCCCGCATAGACGGGGCGGGGTACCTGACCCAGCTTTTCCGTATCGCCCTGCCCTTAAGCCTTCCCGGGCTGGTGTCCTACGGGATCTTCACCTTCCTGGGGGCCTACAACGCCCTCCTTTGGCCCCTCATCGTCACCCAAAGCCCGGAGATGCGCACGGTGCAGCTGGGCTTGCAGGCCTTTGTTTCCGAGGCGGGGTCGGACTACGGGGCTTTGATGGCGGCCAGCACCTTCGTGATCCTCCCCGTGATCCTGGGCTACTTCTTCGCCCAGCGCCAGTTCATCCAGGGGATTGCCCGCTCGGGGCTTAAGTAGGCTGACCTTGGCTTGACAGGGCAGGGAGTATACTTTCCCTGGAGGTTTTGCGTATGCGGAAAGCGCTTTTACTGGCGGCGGTTTTGGGGCTAGCGCTGGCCCAGCAGGCCAAGCCCGAGGACGTTATCAAGGAGCAGTGCGCCAAGGCCAAGGTGGTGGCGGAGCTCTGGCACGGCTTCACCGGCGGGGCGCCCAAGGCCGCCCTGGAGAACCTGGTGGTGGAGTTCAACAAGACCCAGCAGGGCCGGTGCGTGCGTCCCGTGCCCCAAGGGGGGTACCGGGATCTTTCCACCAAGATCAAGGCAGCCTTCGCCGCAGGGAAGGTGCCCGCCATGGCCCAGGCCTACGAGAACAACATTGCCTTGTACCTCGAGGCCAAGGCCCTTCTGCCCATTGAGTCCTTGGGGGTGAAGCTTCAGGGGGTCAACCTGGCCTTCCTGAACGCCGTGCGCTTCGGGGGGGTGGTGTACGGGGTGCCCTTCAACAAGAGCATCCAGGTCCTCTATTACAACAAGGACCTCCTCAAGAAGCACGGGGCCAAGGTGCCGGCTACCCTCGAGGAGTTCGTGGCCTTAAGCAAGAAGCTTTCCCAGGCGGAAGGAGGACCTGTCTACTGGTTCCAGCCGGATGCCTCCACCTTCGCCTACTTCTTCTTCAACCTGGGAGGAAGCTACCTGAAAAACGGCAAGCTGGTCCTGAACTCCAAGGAGGCGGTAGAGGCCCTCACCCTCCTGCAAAACGGGGTGAAGGAAGGGTGGGCCAAGGCCATCACCTCCGGGTACATCAACCAGAACCTGGGCTCCGGCCCCTACGCCTTCAGCGTGGATACCTCCGCCGGCTACACCTATTACCGCCAGGGAGCCAAGTTTGACCTGGGGGTGGCCACCCTACCGGGCCGCACCTCCGGCCAGGCAGGCTTTGGCCTGGTCCAGGGCACCAACCTGGTGGTCTTCCGCCAGGCCAGCAAGGAGGAGCAGGCGGTGGCCAAGGACTTCCTGCAGTTTGTCCTCTCCCCCAGGGCCCAGGCGGTCTTCGCCACCGCCACCGGGTACGTGCCGGTGACCGAGGGAGCCCTGAAGGATGCGGTCTACCAGACCTACGCTACCGAGAACCCCGACTTCGCCACCATCGTGCGCCAAAGCCGCTACGCCAAGTTTGAACCGGCTTTGGCGGAGTGGGAGCAGATCCGCTTTGACATCCTGGGCCAGGCCATCAAGGAGGCCATTTTGAACAAGGCGGATCCCAAGTCCGCCCTGGACAAGGCCCAGAAGCTGGCCGAGGACCTTTCGGCGGGGAAGACCCGCTAACCCAACCCGGGGTTAACCCCTGGGGCCTTGGCCCCAGGGGTTAAACTTTAGCTATGCCCAAGGGCTATCACGACCGCGTGGCCTTCGTGGACCTCTCCACGGGACGGATCTGGTATGAGAGCTACGGCGAGGCGTTCTGGCGAAGCTTGCTTGGGGGTAGGGCCTTTTCCGCTTACCTCCTTTTGAAGCATGTGCCCAAGGGAGCGGATCCCCTGGGCCCGGAAAACGCCCTTATCTTTGCCCCCGGCATCCTCACCGGCACCCCCATCTCGGGGTCGGGCCGCAACACCGTGGCCGCCAAAAGCCCCCTCACCGGAGGGTATGGGGATGCGGAGGCCGGGGGGTTCTTCGGCGCCGAGATGAAGAACGCTGGCCTGGACGCCCTGGTGGTCCTGGGGCAGGCGGGGGAACCCGTATACCTTCACGTGGAGGGTGGCGAGGTAGTCCTTCACCCTGCTTCCCATCTTTGGGGTAAGGATCCCCTGGAGGTGGAAGCCCTCCTCAAGGCGGTGCATGGGCCCAGCACCCGCGTGGCCCAGATCGGCATCGCTGGGGAGAACCAAGTTCTCACCGCCAACGTGATCCACGACCTGGCCCACTTCGCCGGGCGAGGGGGCCTGGGGGCGGTGATGGGGGCCAAACGCCTGAAGGCGGTCTCCGCCCGGGCCAGAAAGGATACCCGTCCGACTTATCACGATCCCGCCCTCCTCTCCACCCTGGCCCGGCGTATGGCGGGGGAGCGCATGGAAAGGGCCGCGGGCCTGGTCACCATGGGTACCGTGGGCACGGTGAAGCCCTTCAATCTCCGGGGGGTTCTTCCCAGCCACAACTTTCTAGATGGTTTCCTGGAAGGAGCAGAGGCCTTGGACGGCACCAGCCTGGATGCCCTGGGCATCCGCATCGGTCGGGATACCTGCTACGCCTGCGCCATCCGTTGCAAGCAGGTGGTGCGGATCGAGGGCACCGGCAAGTACGACGTGCGCCCCGAGTACGGGGGGCCGGAGTACGAGGGGCTTGGGGCCTTGGGCTCCACCTGCGGGGTCACGGATCCCTATGCGGTCACCAAGGCTAACACCCTTTGCAATCAGTACGGTCTGGACGTGATCGGGGTGGGGGTGACCATCGCCACGGCCATGGAGGCAGTGGAGAAGGGCTACCTGGGCGACGAGGGTCTGGGGCTCCGCTTCGGCAACGGGGACGCCTTGATCGCTGCCATAGAGAAGCTGGCCCGGAGGGAAGGGCGGCTTGGGGAGCTCTTGGCCTTGGGGTCCAGGCGGCTTTCGGAGGCCATCGGCCATCCGGAGCTGGCCATGCAGGTGAAGGGCCAGGAGGTGCCCATGCATGACCCCCGGTACAAGCGGGCCCTGGGGGTGGGGTATGCGGTGAGCCCAACGGGAGCCGACCACAACCACAACCTGCACGACACCGCCTTCGCCAAGGAGGGAAAGGCCCTAAAGGAGCTTCGCTTCTATGGGGAAGACTTTGCGCCCCTTCCCCCAGAGGACCTTTCCGAGGCCAAAATCCGCATGCTCTGGACCAAGACCCGGGAGCGGGGCTTCGTGAACAGCCTGGTGATGTGCGACTTTGTGCCCTGGACTCCAGAGGAGTGGCAGGAGGCCATCTACGCCACCACAGGCTGGCGGCTTTCCCCTAAGGAGATGCTGGAGGTAGGGGAGAGGACGCTTCAGCTCACCCGGCTTTTCAACCTACGGGAGGGGATCGGTCCGGAGGAGGACCGCCTGCCCGAGCGCTTCTTCCATCCCTTCCGCAAGGGCAGTCCAGAGGCCTATTTGGGCAAGGAGGCCTTCCAGGAGGGCGTGCGCACCTACTGGCGGCTTGCGGGGTGGGAGAAGGGAAGCGTGGACCCCGGAAGGCTAGGGGCCCTGGGGCTTGAGGAGTTTACCCAGGCGTACTAAAGGGGCTCCACCACCCCCTGGCGGAGGAGGGCGGGAAGGGGAGGTTCTCCCACCTTCAAAAGGGCGTAGCGGCCCCGAAGAAGGGCGAGGAGGCGGAGGGCTTTTAGGTGCCCCTCGAGGGCCTTTTGGTACGCCCTTACCTCCTCCGGGCCCACGGGGAGGGTTTCCCCGGTTTCCACGTCCTTGAGGAAGGCTTCCTCGAGGGGCGGGGCCAGCTCCATGGGCGCCAGGACCTGGACCAAGACCACCCGTTTCGGAAGGATCCTGGGCCAGGGCAAGGGGTCTAGCCCATCGGTGATGAGGACCAGGGTGCCCCGGCCCGGGCGAAGGGCTTCCGGTCTGCCCCGTTCCAGCCGGGCTAGGGCGTCCTCCTGGCGGGCGATCCCCAGGAGGAGCCTCGCCACCTCCTCCCCGTAGGCCAGCTTGCCGAAGAGGCGCATGCTTTCGCTTTCGTCCAGGTAGATGCGGAAGCGGCTTCGCTCGGGTGTGGTTTCCAGGCGGGTGTAGAGCCTTCCCGTCTTGGCGTAAGCCCGCCAGTGGACCCGCCTTATTTCGTCCCCAGGGGCATAGGGGCGGAGCTCGTAAAACTCGCCTCCCAGGCCCTTCCTGCGGGCCAGGCGCTCCCCCGGGTAGGGAAGGTAGGGCCGGGTGGCGATGCGGTAGCGGGTCATGCCGTCTGGCAGAAGGTGCAGACCCCCACCGGGGGCAGGGGTTCGATGACTTCCTCCCGGCTTCCCTCCCGGAAGACGGTGATGCCCTTGCACCCCTCCTTCCAAGCGGTGAGGAAGAGGTTTTCCACCACCTCCTTGGGGGTTTCCCGGGGGAGGTTCACCGTAGAGGAGATGCTTTGGTCCACGTGGCGTTGTAAGGTGGCCTGGAGGCGTACCCTCTGGAAAGGATCCACGGTATGGGCCGTGGGCCAGTCCGGCACCTCGCCTCCTCGTTCCCTGCGGTACCGCTTCAAGAGGGGATGTTCCGCCAAAAACACCTGTCCCCCGGCGTGGCGCAGGTAGGTGAGGGCGAAGATGGGTTCTATGCCGCTGGTCACCCCGGCCAGGATGGAGATGGAGCCGGTGGGGGCGATGGAAAGAAGGGCAGCGTTCCTCAGGCCCTTTTCTACCGCCTGGATGAGGGCTTCGGGCAGGGACTGGATGAAGGGGCTTTTTATGTGCTCCTTTGGGTCAAAGGCTGGGAAGGAACCCCTTTGCCTTGCCAGGCGGGTGCTTTCCCAGTAGGCGGCTTCCTTGATGCGGCGCATGACCTCTTCCGCAAACGTTAAGCTTTCCTCCGCACCATAGGGCAGTCCCAGCATGGCCAGGGTGTCCGCCAGTCCCATGATCCCAAGGCCAACGCGCCGGCTTCTTAAGGAGGCTTCCCGTTGGGCCCTCAAGGGGTGGCGGTTCTTTCCCAGGTCCACCACCGCGTCCAAAAAGCGCACGGCCAAACGGGTGGCCTCCTCGAGGCCCGCATAGTCCAGCCGGGCCCTGTCCGTAAAGGGCTCCTGTACGAAGGCCACCAGGTTAAGGCTTCCCAGGTTGCAGGCCCCATAGGGTTCCATGGGAACCTCCCCGCAAACGTTGACCCCTTCCACCTCCATCCCCCCGTACTGGGCCGTGGCCCAGGTGCGCACCCGGTCCCAGAAGAGGAGGCCGGGTTCGGCGCTTTGCCAGGCGGCCTCCACCAGGAGGTCCCAGGCTTCCTTGGCCCGGATGGTCCGGGTTATGTGCTCCCGGGGTGTGGTGAAGGAAAGCGTCCAGGGTTCGTCGGCCAAGGCGGCTTGTAAAAAAGCGTCCGTGGCCCTTAGGGAGATGTTGGCGTGGCGCACCCGGCTTCGCTCGGGGTCGGTTTTGACCTGGAGGAAGTCCAGGAGGTCGGGATGGGTGTCGGAGAAGGTGAGCATCAAGGCACCCCGCCGGCCCCCGCTGGCCCCCATGACCCCCGCCAGGGTGGAGAAGAGCTCCATGAAGCTCACCGCCCCCGAACTCTCCATGCCTGCGTTGCCCACCTTAGCCCCCTTGGGCCTCAAGGCATCCGCATTGCTCCCCACCCCGCCCCCGTAGGCGAAGGTGCGGGCGGCCTCGTCCAGGAAGCGGGTAATCCCCTTCACCGAGTCCTCCCGGATGGGGATGTAGTAGCAGTTGAACAGGGTGGACCGGCGCCAGTTCCCCAGGCCGAAGAGGATCCGTCCCCCGGGGACAAAGCGAAAGTCGGAGAAGAGCCAGGAGAACTCCTGCGTGGCTCCCTTTTCCACCCGGGTGACTCCTTGGACGAGCCGCTGCCACATCTCCTCTGGGGTGGCTTCCAGGAGCCTGCCTTCCGGGTCCTTTAGGGCGTAGCGGTGGAGGAACACGGAGGCCCTAAGCTCATCGCCCTGGAAGAAATCCAGGGCAAGCCTTAGGGCTTCTTCCCGGGCGTACCAGCGGGGCACGCCCTTAGTCTAAACCCGAATGGTCACCCGGGCTCCGGTTTCAAAAAGATGAATAGAGTCTATGAACCGAACGGTGCGGGTGGCGTGGCCCAGAACGATGGAATGGGTCCTGGCCCCGCCCCCGAAGAAGCGCACTCCCTGGAGGATATCCCCGTCGGTGATGCCGGTGGCGGCGAAGACGATCTCCCTTCCCGGGGCCAGGTCCTCGGTGCGGTAGATGCGGTTTTCGTCCCCTCCCATCGCCTTGAGCCGGGCTCGTTCCTCCTCGTTTTGCGGGGTGAACCGGGCCTGGATCTCCCCGCCCAGGCACTTTAAAGCGGCGGCGGCCAATACGCCTTCAGGGGCCCCGCCAATCCCCATCACCGCATGCACCCCCGTGCCCCGGATGGCGGCGGCCAAGGCGGCGATCACGTCCCCATCGGAGATCAGCTTCACCCGGGCCCCTGCCTCCCGGATCTCCCGGATGAGGCGTTCGTGGCGGGGGCGGTCCAGGACCACCACCACCAGGTCCTCCACGGAGCGCTGGAGCGCCAGGGCTAAGGCCTTCAGGTTGGCGGAAACCGGCCAGGAAAGATCCACAAGCCCCGCGGCCGGGGGGGGAACGATGAGCTTTTCCATGTACATGTCGGGGGCGTGGAAGAGGCCGCCCTTCTCGCTGATGGCGATCACGGTCACGGCGTTGGGCAGGCCCTTGGCGGCGGTGGTGGTGCCCTCCACGGGGTCCACGGCGATGTCCACCTCCACGCCCCCTTGGCCCAGGACCTCCCCGATGTACAGCATGGGGGCCTCGTCCATCTCCCCTTCGCCGATGACCACCGTGCCTTTTATAGGAAGCTCGTTCAGGACCCGGCGCATGGCCTGGGTGCCCGCCTCGTCCACGGCTTCCTTATCCCCCTTGCCCGCCAGGCGGCTTGCTGCCAGGGCGGCCTGTTCGGTTACCCGCACCACCTCGAGGACCAGTCGGCGCTCTATTTCCATGTTTCCATCATAAGGGTTGGGCTAAGCTGGAAGCATGACCGCCTTGGTGCCCGACGGCCCCTGGCTTTACCGAAAGGCCACCCAAAAGCGCTTCCTCCGCCTAAGGAGGCGCTATCTCCGGCGCTTGCGGCAGAAGGGCTTCACCGCCTACCTCCTGGGATGGCTCCGCCTTTTTGGGAGGGTGGTCCTTCTGGAAGGAAGGCTCTGGCTGAGCGCTCCCGCCCGGGGGAGGCGGCGCTAAGGCCAGGGGGAAAGGGGGTGCTTAGCTGGGCCCAGGGCCGCCTGGGGGCCGGTGCCGCTCCCAGAGGGTCCTGGCCAGGTCCTCTGGGGTGAGCCCTAGTTCCGCCAGCACGATGAGGAGGTGGAAGAGAAGATCCGTGGCTTCCCAGCGCACCTCCTCAGGGCTTTGATTCTTGGCGGCGATGATGACTTCCCCGGCCTCCTCCCCAATCTTCTTCAGGATCCGGTCCAGGCCCGCCTGGTGAAGCTTGGCCACGTAGCTTCCCTCGGGGAGGGTCTTTAGGCGTTCCTGGATGGTGGAAAAAACCTGGGAAAGGACAAAACCCAGGGAGGGCTCACCCGGAAGGAGGGGGCGGTGGAAGCAGCTTCGCTCCCCCGTGTGGCAGGCGGGGCCGTGGGGAAGGACCCGGTAGACCACCGCATCCCCATCGCAGTCCAGGAGGACCTCCACCACCTCCTGGATGTTCCCCGAGGTTTCCCCCTTGCGCCACAGGGTCTTTCGGCTCCGGCTATAGAAGGTGCTCCGCCTTGTCCTGAGGGTTTCCTCCAGGGCTTCCCGGTTGGCGTAGGCCAGGGTCAGGACCTCGCCCGTTTTGGCATCCTGTACCACCACGGGCACTAGGCCCTGTTCATCAAACTTCACTTGGGATAGGTCCATCTAAGCGCACCTCCAAGCCCTGTTCGGCCAGGAATCGCTTGAGTTCGGGTATGGGGATCTCACCGAAGTGGAAGACGCTGGCGGCCAAAGCGGCGTCGGCCCCGGCCAGGAAGGCCTCGAGGAAATGCTCCTTTTTCCCCGCCCCTCCGCTTGCGATCACCGGCACGCTCACTGCCTCGGCCACCATGCGGGTGAGCCTGAGGTCGTAGCCTTCTTTGGTGCCGTCCTTATCCATGCTGGTGAGAAGGATCTCCCCGGCGCCAAGCTCTACCCCCCTAAGGGCCCATTCCACCGCGTGAAGCCCCGTGGGGATGCGTCCGCCGGCGATGTAGACCTCGGGGAAGTCCCCCTTCCAGCGGGCGTCAATGGCCAGGACCACCGCCTGGGAGCCGAAGTGGTCCGAAAGCTCCTGGATGAGTTCGGGGCGCTTCACCGCGGCCGAGTTCACGCTCACCTTGTCGGCCCCGGCCAGAAGAAGCCTACGGGCATCCTCCAAGGAGCGGACGCCTCCCCCCACGGTTAAGGGGATGAAGACCCTTTCCGCCACCTGGGCCACCACCTCCAGGAGGATGGCCCGCTCCTCGTGGGTGGCGGAAATGTCCAAAAAGACCAGCTCGTCGGCCCCGGCCTCGTCGTAGGCCTGGGCGGCTTCCACGGGGTCGCCCGCATCGCGGAGGTTGACGAAGTTCACCCCCTTCACCACGCGGCCCGCGTGGACGTCCAGGCAGGGGATGATGCGCTTGGCTAGGCTCATAGGGGAGGGGTCCAGAGGATTTCTGCCCTGGGGAGGAGAAGAGGGGCGATCCTTTCACCTCTTTCCACCAGGAAGCGGTGGCGGTAGGTGGTTTCCTGGGGTTCTCGGTGGACCTCGAGGCCTTCCGGCCCCCAAAGCCAGACTTCCGGCACCCCATGGCGGGCGTAAAGGGGCAGCTTTACCCCCCGGTCAAAGGCGTAGGTGGAAAAACCCACCTCCACCAGAAGGAGGACCTCCTTGGGGGTAGGGTGGCTTTGGGTGTAGAAGTCCTCCCGGGGCTTAAGGAGGAGGAGGTCAGGGAGGGGTAGGTTTTCCGGGGAGAGGTAAAGGGGGCTTTGCACCCGGATATGGGCTTGGCCCAGGGTGCGGCTGGCCAGAGCCTGCAACAGCCAGTCCAACAGACCCGCATGCTCGCTGGAAATGGGCGCCATCTCGTAGACCTCGCCTTCCAAAAGCTCCAGGCGGGTTTCCGGCAGCATGGCCGAAAGGGCCGAAACCTCCTCCACCTTGAACCGGTGCCGCACCGCCATAGGGTCATTCTACCCGCCCTCGCCCTTTTCCCAAACCAGCCCAGGTGGTACCATCTAAGGGATGGAACGGGTGACGGTGGTGGGCGGAGGCTTGGCGGGAAGCGAGGCCGCCTGGACCCTGGCGCGGCTTGGGGTTCCCGTGCGCCTTTATGAGATGCGCCCCAAGCGCATGACCCCGGCCCACGCCACAGAAAGGCTGGCGGAGATCGTCTGTTCTAACTCGTTGGGGGGCGAAGGGCCTGCGAACGCCAAGGGGCTACTGCAGGCGGAGATGCGCCGGGCGGGAAGCCTGGTCATGGAGGCAGCCACTAAGGCCCGGGTGCCTGCGGGAGGGGCCTTGGCCGTGGACCGGGAGGAGTTTAGCCAGTACATCACGGAGAGGCTTTCCCGGCATCCCCTGGTGGAGGTGGTGCGGGAGGAGGTGGCGGAGGTTCCTGAGGGCCTCGCCATCCTGGCCACGGGGCCTCTTACCTCCGACGCCCTCTCCGAGGCTATACGGCACCGGTTTGGCGACCACTTCCTGAGCTACTTTGATGCGGCAAGCCCCATCGTCCTGTACGAGAGCATTGACCTGGAAACATGCTTCCGGGCCGGGCGCTACGGCCAGGAGGCGGACTACCTCAACTGCCCCCTGACCGAGGAGGAGTACCGGCGGTTCTACCAGGCCCTCCTCGAGGCGGAGGAGCACACCCCCCACGAGTGGGAGAAGCGGGAGTTCTTTGAGGCCTGCGTGCCCGTGGAGGAGCTGGCCCGAAGGGGCTACCAAACCCTCCTCTTTGGCCCCATGAAGCCCGTGGGGCTCAAGGACCCAAGGACCGGCAAGGAACCCTTCGCCGTGGTGCAGCTTCGCCAGGAGGACAAGGCGGGGCGGATGTGGAGCCTGGTGGGGTTCCAGACCGGTCTTAAGTGGCCCGAGCAAAAGCGGCTCATCCAGATGATCCCGGGCCTGGAGAACGCCGAGATCGTGCGCTACGGGGTGATGCACCGGAATACCTACCTAAACGCTCCCCTCCTACTCCAGGAGACCCTGGAGTTTAAGGAGCAGGAAGGGCTTTTCGCCGCGGGGGTGCTGGCCGGGGTGGAGGGCTACCTGGAAAGCGCCGCCACAGGATTCCTGGCAGGCCTGAACGCCGCCCGGCGCTACCGGGGGTTAAAACCCGTGGCCCCGCCGGAGGAGAGCATGCTGGGGGGATTGGTCCGCTTCCTGGCCACCGCCAACCCCAAGGGCTTCCAGCCCATGTACGCCAACTGGGGGCTGGTCCCTCCGGTGGAGGGAAGGATGGCCAAGAAGGAGAAGCGGGAAGCCATGTACCATAGGGGCCTCAGGGCCTTTGAGGAATGGGTGGCTTCCCTAGGGATGCTCGCCTCCACCTAGGCCCAGGGCCTTTAGCCCCTCCAGGGCCACCGCCTTCTCGTCCCAGGGCAGGGCCAGGGTACCCCTTTCCAGGGTGCGCTCGTGCCCCTTGCCGGCAAGGAGGACGGTATCCCCTTCCCGGGCCTCGGAAAGGGCGCGGAAGATGGCTTCCTTGCGGTCGGGGATGATCTCGTAAAGGCCCCCCTCCTCCCTGGCGGCCTTGGCCAGGGCCTCGAGGATGGCCTGGAGGTCCTCCGTGCGGTGGTCCTCCTCGGTGAAAAAGGTCTTGTCGGCAAGCCTCGCCGCCACCCGCCCGATATCCTCCCGCCTCCTCGGATCCCGTTCCCCGGCAGCCCCCACCACCAGAAGAAGCCTTCCCCGGGTGGTGGTCCGCAGGGTCTTTAGGGCCTCCTCCAGGCTCTTTCCCGTGTGGGCGAAGTCGATGACCACCCGGAAGGGCTTTTTCTGCACCACCTCCATCCGTCCCGGCACCCCCCTAAAGGTGGCGAGGCCCTGAAGCACCTTTTCCAGGGAGAGCCCATAGGCCAAGGCGGCGGCGCTGGCGGCCAGGGCGTTATCCAGGTTGTACCTCCCCAACATGGGCAAAAAGGCTTCCCCCGAGCCCCAGGGGGTATGCAGGGTAAAGCGGAGGCCTTCCTCCCCTTCCCGCAAGCCCTCCCCCCACACCTCCCCACCCGGTCCGAAGAGAAGATGGGGCCTGGGAAGAAGGCGCTTCAGATGGGGCAGGCGGGTGTTTAAAACGGCAAGGTGGGAGCGCTCCACCAAAAGGGCCTTGGTGGCAAAGTAGGCCTCGGCGGTGCCGTGCAGGTCCAGGTGGTCGTCGGGGTAGAAGCTCACGAAGACCCCGATGCGGTAGGAAAGCCCCTCCACCCGCTTCAGGGCCAGGGCGTGGCTGGAAACCTCCAGCACCGCAGCTTCCAGCCCCCTTTCCACGGCTTCCCGCAAAAACCCGTACACCTCGGGGGCCTCGGGGGTGGTGAAATGGCCGATGTTAGGGCGGGCCTCCTTTCCCAGGCGGAGGCCCACGGTGGAGAGGAGGGCGGCGGGTTTTTCGCCGGCTTGCAGGAGGTGGTGAAGGAGGCTTGCCGTGGTGCTCTTCCCCTTGGAACCGGTGATGCCCAAGAGGGCCAGTTTCCGGTCGGGTTCGCCGAAGAAATGGCGGGCCAGGTGGGCCAAGGCCTCCCGGGCGTCCCCCACCCGCAGGTAGGGCACGGGAAGGCTTAACTCCCTTTCCCCCACCACGGCGATGGCCCCCTTGGCCAGGGCTTCGGGGATAAAGTCGTGCCCGTCCAAGGGCTTGCGGTGGGGAAGGGGCACCCCGGGCACGGCCACGAAGACATAGCCGGGTTCCACCCGCCTCGAGTCCAGGGTGAGGCCTAAGACCCTAAGGGGCGGGGCCTTGAGGCCAAAGGGGGCGAAGAGTTCCTCGAGGGTCATGGCTGGATCCACAGGCGGAGGGCGGCAAGAAGGCTATCGCGGTCCTCCGCCTTTTCCACGAAGTCTATCCGGTCCGCCTCCACCACGTAGACGGGGGAGAGGTCCCAGGAGGCGATGAGTTGCTCGTAGAGGGCGTTGAGCCCGAGAAGGTAGCGGTCGGGGAGGTTTTGCTCAAAGGGCCTTCCCCGCTTTTTTATCCGCTCCCTTAAGGTGGGGAGGCTCGCCCGGAGGTAGATGAGAAGATCGGGCTTCCTAAGGGCTGGGGACACGCTCTGGAAGAGGTCCAGGTAGGTTCGCCAGTCCCGCTCCTTCAAGTGGCCTTCCCGGTAGAGGTTCTGGGCGAAGACCAGGGCGTCCTCATAGACCGTGCGGTCCTGCACCACGGCCCTCGCCCCGTTCACCTCCAGAAGGTGCTGGCGCACCCTTCTCGCCAGGAAGAAGACCTGGGAGTGGAAGGCGTAGGCCCCCATATCCCGGTAGAAGTCCTCCAGGTAGGGGTTTTCGCTCACCGCCTCGTACACCGGCTTCAGCCCGAAGGCCTCTGAGAGCAAAGCGGTGAGGGAGCTCTTGCCGCTACCGATGTTGCCGGCGATGGCCAGATACATGCTGGACCCTTCTTTAGGCGGTCCTGCCGTCCTGGGCCAGGTGGGTCTTCACCAGGGCCACCACCCGGTCCTGGTCGGGGCCGGGTTGGCTGTAGTCCAGCTGGTCCGCCTCGAGGACCAAAAGGGGATGGGCGTAGCGGGCAAAGTGGCGCTCGTAGGCTTCGGAGAGGGCCTCGAGGTAGGTGGGGTCCATCCCCTCCTCAAAGGGCCTGCCCCGTTTCCGGATGCGTTCCAATAGCACCAGCACCGGGGCCCTTAGGTAGACCGTGAGGTCGGGCGGGGGAAGCTTCAGGGAAAGCTCCCGGTAAAGGTCCAAGTAAAGGTCCCACTCGGGGCCCTCCAGGTTGAGGCTCGCGAAGATGGCATCCTTGTCAAAGAGGTAGTCGGCCACCACCCCGCCAAAGAGGGGCCTTTCCCGAAGGCGGGAAAGCTGCCGGTAGCGGGAAAGGAGGAAGAAGACCTGGGTCTTGAAGGCGTAGCGCTTCCGGTCCTGGTAGAAAAGGGACAGGAAGGGATTTTCCTCCACCACCTCCAGAAGGGGCTCGGCCCCAAACCTTTGCGCAAGAAGCCGGGCCAGGGTGGTTTTGCCTGCACCGATGGGGCCTTCTATGGCGATGTACACGCTTACCTCCGCAAGGTAGCCTAACGGCTGGCAGGCCGGGCCACCATGGTGAGGGTGACCTCGAGCCTCCGTCCTTCCCGCCAAAGCGTTAGCCGCACCCGGTCCCCAGGGCGGTAGCGGGCGATGAGGCGGACCACCTCCGCCTTGTCCTTGACCGCTTTGCCGTTCACCGCCAGGATCACATCCCCAAGGGCCAAAAGCCTCCCCTGGGCATCCCGCTGGGCTCCCCTTAGGCCAGCCCGGGCTGCGGGGCTTCCCGGGTCCACCCGGTCCACCATGGCCCCCTGGGTGGTGGTGAGGCCCACCGCCCTGAGGAGCACCGGCGGAAGTTCGTCCAGGCTAACCAGGCTGGCCCCCAGCCAGCCCCGCTGGGGGATGCCGAACCGCTCCAGGTCCTGGACGCTTTGGGCCACGAGATCCGCCGGGATGGCCACCCCGATTCCTCCCACCCCCGAGGGTCCTCCCACCACGTCCGCCACCACCCCCACCACCTCCCCTTGCAGGTTCAGAAGGGGGCTTCCCGAGTTGCCCACGGTGAGGGGGGCATCGGTGAAGAGGTATTCCCCCACCTCGGCTCCCACGCTGGGGTCGGGGGAGGGAACCTCGAGGGGGCCTATGCCGGAGAGAATCCCGTAGGAGGCCAGGGGCCCCTGGCCGAAGGGAAACCCCACCAGCACCACCCCCATGCCCAGGGGAAGGCTGGTGCTGGGGGTCTTGCTGAAGGCCAGCACCCGAGGAGCCTGGAGGCCGCGTACCGTGAGAAGGGCGATATCGATCCCGGGGTCCACGGCGAAGCGCTCCGCAGGAAAGGTGCGCCCGTCCGCCAGGCGCACGGTGAGGTCGGCCAAGTCCTGGACCACGTGGTAGTTGGTGACCACCCGGAAGGGACTCACGAAGAACCCCGTGCCCACCACCTGGTTCTCCCCAGGGGCGGTGGGGGAGCCCTGGACCCGGACCACTGCGGGCAGGGCCCTTTGGATCACCTGGCTTCGGGCCACCTCCTCGGGGGAAACCAGGCGCTGGCCCAGGGCCAAGAGGGAAAGGAGGAGGGCGGCGAGGACGAGGCGCATGCCCTTACATTACCTCAGGGGCGGGGATACCCAGGAGGGAAAGCCCCGTCTTCAGGGTTTCTTGCAGGCTCCTCACCAGGCCAAGGCGGAGTTCCCTCAGGCCCGGGGGTGCCGTGAGCACCGGGGTGGCGGGCCTCCCGTCCTCCTTGGCGTTGTAGTAGGCGTTCCAGCTGGCGGAAAGGTCCAGCAGGTACTGGGCTAGGACATGGGGGGTTTTCTCCTCGGCAGCTTCCAGCACCGCCTCCTCAAAGTCCAGGAGGGCTAAGGCCAGTTCCCGCTCGTACGGGGTGGCCTGGGCAAGGTCTATCTCCCCCCATTCCCCGGCCTTGCGCAGGATGCTGTGGGCCCTGGCGTGGGCGTACTGGACGTAGGGGCCCGTATCCCCTTCAAAGGAAAGGGCCTCGGCGTAGCGGAAATCGATCTGTTTCCTGGGCTCGGTCTTCACCATGGCAAAGCGGATGGCCCCCAGGGCTACCATCCTGGCCGCCTCCTCCTTGGCGGGGTGGTCGGGGTTTTTCTCCTCTATCACGGCAAGGGCCCGCCTTTCCGCTTCCTCCAGGACCTCATCCACGCTCACCGCCAGGCCCTTGCGCCCGGACATCTGCTTACCTTCCAGCAGTACGGTTTCATAGGCCAGGTGGAAGGCGCCCTCCGCCAGCTCAGGGTGCCCCGCCAGGGCCAGAGCCGCCCGCACCAGGGCCTGGGGGTGGCTTTGGCGCACGTCGATGACGTTGATGGTTTCCCGGGCCCTGGGGGTGTAGGGTTCCCCCTGGGGGGCGCTGGTTCTCAGGGCCGGGTAGTAGGGGTTCTCGTAGGGCTGGAAGTACAACCCCTCCAAAAGGCCCATCTTCCAGAACTGGAAGGCGATGTCCTTGGCGTAGTAGGTGGCGGCTCCCCCGGAGCGCACCAGGACGAAGTAGGGGTCTTCCAGCCCGGGGATGAAGGGGCTTGCGTCCATGACCAAGGCCCCCGCGTACTTGCCCTCCGTGGGGCGGAAGACGTGGGGACTCTGCTCCAGGATCCTCAGGGCTTTTTCCAGAAGCCCCGCCCGAACGATGTCGGATTCCCAGACCAGAAGGTCGTAATGAGCGTTCAGGGCCTTCATGGTGGCCATCTGGGCCAGGAGGATGCGGTTGACGTCTTCCCTGAGTTCCCCCCGCTCCAGGGCGTGAAGGATTTCCTCTATGCCCCCCTGCAGGTTGGGGTACTCGGGATCCTGATGAAGGCGCACGTAGGCATTGCCGGCGAAGTGGTCGTACTTCTCCTTCCCGTCCCAGGTGAGGCCGTAGTGCCTTAGGGCGAAAAGGGTTTCCGCCGCCTGGCGGCCTGTGTCGTCAATGTAGTTGAGGACCAGTACTTCCCGCCCGGCATAGTCCAGGATGCGGGCCAGGCTGTCCCCGAGGGCGATATTCCGCAGGTGGCCCACGTGGAGCTCCTTGTTGGGGTTCACCGAGGTGTGCTCGATGAGCACCAGGCCTTTCCTCTTGGGAAAAGGCTCCTTGGGCCTCAGGGCCTCCTTGAGGAGATCCTTCGTGCGGATGCGGAAGTTCAAGTACCCCCCCACGGGGATGACTTCCTCCACGAAAGGGGGAAGGGCCAGGCGGGCCTTGAGCTCCTCGGCGATGGCCTGGGGGGGTTTCCTTAGCTCCTTGGCCAAGGCGAAGAGGGGAACCCCGTAGTCCCCGGGCTTGTCCTTGGGGGCCTTGGCCACCTTCAGGCGGAGGTCCAGGCCCATCTCCTTGAGGGCTTGGTGAATGGCCTCTTCCAGGGCGCGGCGCACCATCAGGGGGTTATCTTACCCCAGGGCCCCTTCCAAAGCGGCCTTCAGGGCCTCCGCCGCCTTGCGGTTCATGCCCGGCAGGCGGGCAAGCTCTTCCAAAGGTGCTTCCTTTAAGGCCTTAATCCCCCCGTAGCGCTCCAAAAGAAGGCGCCTTCTCGCCTCCCCGATGCCGGGGATGCCCTTTAGCACCTGGAAAAGTTCCTGGCTCCTTCGCTTTTGGTGGTAGCGGAGCCCGTTTTGGTGGGCCTCGTCCCGAAGGTGGATGAGGAGCTGGAGGGCAGGGTGGGTTAGGGGCAGGCGGATCTCCCGGCCCTCTTGGGTGATGAGGACCTCCTCCTTCTTGGCCAAACCCACCAGGGGAAGGCTCAGGCCGGCCCTTTCCAAAGCCCGGGCTGCTGCCCGCACCTGGCCTAGCCCGCCATCGATCAGGAGGAGGTCGGGGAGGGGCAGGTCCTTTAGGCTTCCCGTGAAGCGCCGGTATACCCCTTCCTCCATGGCAGCGTAGTCGTCGTTTCCCGCCTTCAGGCGCATCCTGCGGTACTCCGCCCTCTTGGGCCTACCCCCCTCCAGGACGGCCATGGAAAAGACCCGGGCCTCCCCCTGGAGGTGGCTTACGTCGTACCCCTCGAGGCGATAGGGCCTTTGGGATAGCCCCAGGATCTCCTGGAGGGCCTTTAGGGCGGGGTGGTCCCCCCGCCTTTCCCGTTGCTTGAGCTCGGTTTCCAGGGCCAGGCGGGCGTTCTTCTCCGCCAGCTCGAGAAGCCTTACCTTCTCCCCCTTTTTGGGCACCCTTAGCTCCACCCTCCGCCCGGCGCGGCGGTGAAGCAGGGCTGCTAGGCTTTCCAGGTCCTCCAGGGGGAAGGGCAGCAGGATCAGGGGGGGTAGGGGGGAAGCCTCCAGGTAGTAGTCCCGCAGGAAGGCCCAGAGGATTTCCTCAGGGCTCGCTTCCTCCTTTTCCACCACCCGGCTGATGCGTCCCAGGATCCGCCCTGAGCGCACCTGGTACAGTTGCACCACTGCCAAAGGCCCTGCCTGGGCCAAGCCCAGGAAGTCCAGGTCCCCCATCTCCGGGTCAAAGGCTTGCTGGGCGGTGGAGAAGAAGGCCCTTAGGGCCTCCATTTGATCCCGGATTTCCGCTGCCCGCTCAAACTCTAACCTCTGTGCGGCTTCCCGCATCTTGGCTTCCAGCTCCCTTAGGAGCCCATCCACCTTTCCCTCCAGCACCGCCTCCACCTGGCGTACCACCTCCTGGTAGGCCTTGGGGTCGGCAAGGCCCACGCAAGGGGCCAGGCAGCGGCCCATGCTGTAGTTCAGGCAGGGGTAGCGCCTTTTTTTCATGGGGTAGCCGGAGTTCTTGCGCAAGGGGAAAAGGCGGTCTATCAGGGTCTTGATGCGCCTTAGGGCGCTGGCTTCGGGGAAGGGGCCATAGTACTTGGCCCCATCCTCCTCCACCCGCCGCACCACCAAAAGGGTAGGGAAGGGCTCCTGGGTGAGCTTTAAGAAGGGGTAGTGCTTGTCGTCCTTGAGGAGGACGTTGTAGGGGGGACGGTGGGCCTTGATGAGGTTGGCCTCGAGGAGGAGGGCCTCCACCTCGTCCCGGGTGGCGATGAAGTCCAGGCCTGTGGCCTCCTCGGCGATGCGCCTGGCCTTGCCCTCCGCGTGGAAGTAGCTCCGCACCCGGGCCCTCAGGCTTTTGGCCTTGCCCACGTAGAGGACCTCTTCCCCTTGCTTCCACAGGTAAACCCCGGGGGCCTCGGGAAGGGGAGGAAGCTCGGAAGGCCGCACGATCCCCATTGTAGAGTTTGCCTATGGACCCCGTCATGGTGGACGCCCACCTGGATTTGGCCTACAACGCCCGGATCCTGGAGCGGGACCTCTCCCTACCCCTGGACCGCCTTAGGGAGGTGGACCCCCATCCCGAAACCCCCTTGGTGACCCTGGAAAGCCTTAGGGAGGCCCGGGTGGCAGTGGCCTTCGCCACCTTGTTCGTGGACCCCAGGGAAGGGGGCCTCGAGGACTGGCAGGAGGAGGTGTACGCCCAGCTAGCCCTCTACGAGGCCTGGGAGGCCAAGGGATGGATGAGGATCCTCCGCCACGGAAGGGATCTGGAGGCGCACCTCGCCCGTCACCGGGAGGACCGGATCCCGGGCCTGGTGCTCCTCCTGGAAGGCGCCCATGCCCTCGCCTCCCCTGAGGAGTTGGCTCCGTTGCGGCAAAGGGGCCTCAGGATGCTTTCCCTCACCTGGGCCACCCGGAATGCCTACGCAGGGGGCAACGCCGAGGAGGCTCCCCTGACCGACTTGGGAAAAGCCCTTTTGCGGGAAATGGAGGGCCTGGGAATGGCCCTGGATCTCTCCCACCTAGCGGAGGAAGCCGCCTTCCAGGCCCTGGAGGTCTTCTCGGGCCCGGTGTGCGCCACCCATGCCAACGCCCGGGCCCTGATGCCCTCCCCCCGCCACCTCTCCGACCGGCTCATGGAGGCCCTAAGGAAGCGGGATGGGGTTTTGGGCTTGGTGCCCTTCAACGCCTTCTTGGACCCCGGTTGGAAGCGGGGCGATCCCAGGCTTCCCCTGGAGGCTTTTCTCCGCCACAAGGTCCATGCGGAAGCCCTCCTGGGCCCCAAGAGGGTGGGCCTGGGCACGGACTGGGATGGGGGATTCGGCCTCGAGGCGGTTCCTTTGGGTCTGGACCGCCACCGGGACCTCAGGGCCTTGGGGGACGAGGACTTCCTGGGGAGGAACTGGCTTCGGTGGTTACGTTCTTGGTTCTAGGGGCACCACCGCCAGGGTGCAACGGCTTGCCGCCACCAGCCTCTCCTCCTCGTCGTAGACCTTTACCTCCCACACCTGGGTGGTGCGGCCCACGTGCAGGGGTCTTCCCACGGCCCGGATGGTCCCCGAGCTTTTCCTGCGGATGTGGTTGCAGTTGATCTCCAGGCCGAAGGCGGCATGCCCTGGCGGGCAGTTGAGGAATCCCCCCACGCTGGCCACGCTTTCCGCCAGGGCCACCGTGGCTCCCCCGTGGAGGAAGCCAAAGGGCTGGTGCACCCTGGGGGTCACCTCTAGCTCGGCCACCACCTCCTCCTTTTCCAGCTTCAGGTAGCGCACCCCCAAGGTGGCATCCAGGGTTTCCCGCTGGGGAATGGTTTTTCCTTCCATGCCTTGGAGTATAAAGGGGGCGTGGGCGAGATACGGCTTTTTCCTGGGCTTCTTTCCCCCCCGGCGGGGCTGGAGTTTTTCCTGGACCTCCCCTCGGAGGAGGGGCTTCACCTGATCGCCTTTGCGGAAGGGGCCCTTGCTGCCTTGAAGGTGGGCTTTCAGGAGGGGGCAAGAAGCCTGGTGCTCCTTTCCCCCATCCTGCGGCGGGATGCCCTTCTTTCCGCCAAGCTGGCCGCCCTCCGCTTTGGTTTGGAGGTGGGAGGGATGGAGGGGTTTGCCCGGGTGGGCCGGGCTCTTTTCTTTGGCCCCCGTGCGGCGGGAAGCGAGGAGATCTTCGCCGCCTGGAGGGAAGGGCTTTCGGAGAAAGGGGTGCAGGCCTGGCTGGCCCTTATGGAAGGGCTTTCCGATGAACGCCGCTGGCTTAGGGGCACGGAGGCCCGGATCCTGGTGGTCCAGGGGGCCTGGGATGCCTTTACCCCGCCTTTTTACGGCAGGGAGGTGGCGGACTTCGCCAAGGGGGAGGCCTTGCGCTTTACCCTGGAGGAGGCGGGTCACCTGGTGCCCTGGGAGGCTAGGGAGGAGGTGGTGGACCTGGTGGCGGATTTTCTCCTGGGGGAAGCTTTCCGTCCCTTGCCCGGAGGCCTTGCCCTATGAGGCGAACCGGGTACCTTCACCTCTATGGGCTCAACCTGGTTTTTGACCGGCTGGGCAGGGGTCCAGCGGTGCTCCTCCTGGCGGAGGAGGCCGAGGTGTGGCCCGAGGTGCTTCCCCAAGGGTTTACCTTTTACCTTTTGGACCTCCCCGGCTACGGGCGCACGGGTGGGCCTTCCATGGCCCCGGAGGAGCTGGCCGAGTACGTGGTGGGCTTTTTGGTCATGCTCAACCTGGGCTCGCCCCCCATCCTGGTCCGGGGAATAGGGGAGGCGGTGGGTGAGGTGCTTAGGGATAGGGGGTATCGGGTGTTTTCTGGAGATGCCTTAGATGAGGGCTTGAAAAGGGCCGTGAACATGGATTAACATGCCCATGGGAGGTGTTGTATGCGGAGGATTCTGGGTGTTTTGGCGGTGGTATTGGGCTTAGGCTTGGCGCAGTTTTCCGTGGAGAACTTAAAGCCCTCCCTGGCGGCGGTGGGGGGTACCCAGGGCTTTGGCCTCGAGGCCTCCTGGCACTGCCAGCTCTTCCAGCCCCCTGTGGGGGAGGTGCGGCCGGCTTTGGACGTGGGTTATGACGTGAACGGAAACTGGAACGGGGCCTTCCTCTTCCGCTACCTCTACCCCCTGGCCGAGGGTTTGAAGGGGGGCGTGGGGCTTGGGGTGGTCATCCCTGGCTTCCAGTTCGGCAACACCAGCCTCTACTTCCGGGCGGATGCCGAGTATGACCTCAAGGCTACCTTAGGGGCGCCGCTTTTCCTGGGCGGGGACCTGGGTGTCGCCGCTGGCAAGCTGGCGGCCCAGCTCAAGGTGGGCTACCGCTTCTAACGGCTACCCAGGGCTGGGGGAGGGTTTAGCCCTCCCCCAGGGCTTCTTCCTCTTCCGGTGCATCCACCTCCACCTTCATCACCTCCCTTAGGAGGCTGGTGGCGTAGCTGCCCTTGGGCAGGAAGAAGGTCAGCCAAAGCCCTTCCGGGGTTTCCTCCAGGGTCCACTCCGTAAGGGGGATGCGGATGGGCCTCCTGGCCCCCCGGCGGGCGCGGAACTCCTCCCGCTTCAGGTCATAGCGGGCCAGGATCTCGTCCTCCAGGGCCCTGGCCTTCCCCTGGGCCTCCGGGTACTTCTTGCCGAAGAGGGGCCCGGTGGCGCTGATTTCCAGCCTCAAGGCCCTTTCCGCCTCCTCTTCCCGTTCCACCAGAAACTCCCCCCCGGTGGCGTGCTTCTTGGCCCAGTCCCCGGGGATGACCCGGTCGTAAAGCCCCCTTTCCATCCTTAGGGCCACCCAGTCGTTGAAGAGGAGGCTTTGCAGGCTTCCAATCAGGAAGCGCTTAAGCCAGGGATTTCCCCTTCCCTTACCCTTCTTCACCAGCTGGTAGCCCTTGACCGGGTTCTGCCCCTCGAGGCCAAAGCGCTGGGGGCCGTAGTAGTTGGGAATGCCCTTGGCCTCGAGGGTCTTCAGGATGGCCCGGGCCTGTTCCACGTGGTGGGCCCCGCGAATGAGAATGCGGAAGCGGTTTCCCTTGAGGTGGCCCGTGCGCAGCTTGTTGGTGTGCAGGTTGGCTTCCAGAAGCCGGGTTCCCTTAAGGTTTTCCAGCAAGCAGAGGGCATCCTCGTGTTTGCGGGGGATGGAGAACCACTGGCGGGTTTGAGCGCGCTTGTCCTTCAGCCCCGCCACCCCGATCTCCTTTTCCGGGACCCCCACCTCGTCCCGCAGGAACTCCACCACCTGGCGGGTGGTGAGGCCTTCCTTCTCCAGGAGGAAGTAGAGGTGTTCCCCTTCCCCGCTGGGCAGGTAGGCGGGCACCTCCTCCACCTGGAAATCCTGGGGGAGAAGGCGGATAACCCCCCCCACGCCGGGGAGGTCCTGGGTGAGGTAGGGGTAGCGCCCGGGGCGATAGACCAGGTCCATCCCTTTATTTTGCCTT
>NZ_ATNI01000049.1:0-38123 GCF_000511705.1 Thermus sp. NMX2.A1 | reverse complement strand
AAGCCTTGCTGGATGGAGCCAGCTGGAGTATAATGCCCTTGGAGGTCTTTTATGAAAGGTCATCCCGATGTGATTCAAAGCCTTCAGGAAAGGCTTTCCGAGGAACTGGCCGCCATCTTGCAATACATGGTCCATGCGGAGATGGCGGAGAACTGGGGCTTTAAAGCCCTGGCCCGCCACCTCAAGGCCCACGCCATCACCGAGATGCGCCATGCGGAGAGGCACATCGAGCGCATCCTTTTCCTGGAGGGTTTTCCGGAGGTGAGCCGGATCGGGGAGATCCGGATCGGCAAAACGGTGGAGGAAATCCTTTTCCGGGACTACGAAGGGGAAATCCAGGCGGTGAAGGGCTACAACGAAACCATGAACCTGGCCCAAAGCCTGGGGGATAACGGCACCCGGGACATGGTGGCGGAGATCCTCAAGGACGAGGAAGGCCACGTGGACTGGCTGGAGGCCCAGCGGGAACTCCTGAACCAGATGGGGTTGCCCAACTACCTCCAGTACCTGGCCGGGGAAGCGGAATAGGCTCCGTAAAGGGGTTCGGGCTCACGGGCACGCCAGATCGCCCTCGGCCCCGAAACCTCAGCCCACGGGGACCTTGAGGTTCCTGCGGGCCCAGCGGTCTATGGCGGCGATGACCGCCTCCAGCTCCCGCCCGGCCTCGGTGAGGCCGTACCGGGTGCGGGGGGGCATGAAGGATTCCACCTTCTTTTCCACCACGCCGAGATCCACCAGGTGCTCCAGGCGTTGGGAAAGGGTAGCGGGGTTTACCCCCCCGATGGCCCGGGACAGCTCGTTGAACCCCTTGGGGCCTTCCAGGAGAGCCCTGATGATGTGCAGGGTCCACTTCTCCTGGAGGAGGTTCAAGGCGGCATAGACAGGGCAGAAGGCCGGTTCGCGCTCGGCCATACCCCCATGGTAGCACAGGTTAAGAGCAAGCTCCAAAATGTGTTTACCCGGAGGGCAAAGCATCCGTGGGCTTTCGGGCCACCAGGGTAAGGATGGTATAGGCGGCCACGGTTTGGCCCTCCTGGTTCACCACCTCCACCGCCCACTCCACCACCCCGGATTTCTCGTCCCTGGGCCGCTTGGCCTTCACCGTGAGCCGGGCTTGCAAGGTATCCCCGATGCCCACGGGTTCGGTGAAGCGCAGGCCCTCGAGGCCGTAGTTGGCCAGGACCGGACCCGGTGCCGGATCCACGAAGAGCCCGGCGGCGGCGGAGAGGACGAAGTATCCGTGGGCCACCCGCTTCCCGAAAAGGCTCTTTTGGGCGGCGATCTCGTCGGTGTGGGCGTAGAAGTGGTCCCAGGAAAGGTGGGCGAAGAGGGCGATGTCCGCCTCCGTGACCGTGCGGCGATGGGTCCAGAGGGTTTCCCCGACCTCCAGTTCCTCGTAGTGCTTGCGGAAGGGGTGGGTGCTGGCAGGTTTTTCCGCTCCCCTGGCGTACTCCCCGGTGAGGGCCTGCAGGGTGTGGGGGTCGGCCTGGAGGGCCAGGCGGGCCAGGTGCCGCTTGACGGAAAGAAGCCCTCCCAGCTCCTCCCCGCCCCCTGCCCGTCCGGGTCCCCCGTGGAGGAGGCGGGGCAAGGGGGAGCCGTGCCCCGTGGAGCTATGGGCGTTGAATCGGTTTAGGACGTGGAGCCGGCCCACCTCCCCGGAAAGCCCGAGGAGGTAGAAGCGGGACTCCTCGGGATCGGGGGTGGCCAGGGTGGCCGCCAGCATCCCTCCTCCCAACCGGGCCAGGCGCAGGGCTTCCTCCCGGTCCCGGTAGGGAAAGAAGGTAGCCACCGGGCCGAAGGGTTCCACCTGGTGGAGGGTTTCCGCCCAGGGATCCTCCGCCAGGAGCAGGGTAGGGGGAAAGAAGGCGCCATCCCGCCTGCCTGGGTGCTGCCAGTACACCCTGGCCCCGGCGGCCAGGAGGGCTTCCACGGCCCTTTCCACCTCCTCCTTTTGCCCTAAGGAGGCCAGGGGCCCCAGGTCCACGCCCTCCTCCCTAGGGTCGCCCAGCTTAAGGCCCTCCAGATGCTTACGGGTGGCCTCGAGGAGGGCCTCGAGGCGGCCTTGGGGTACCAGGACCCGGCGGATGGCCGTGCACCGCTGCCCGGTTTTGATGGAAAGCTCCTGGGCAATCTCCCGGGCCAGCCTCTCCACCTCCTCCTCCCCTGCCTTTTCCCCCAGGATGGCGGCGTTTAGGGAGTCGGTTTCTGCATTGAAGAGGACGCCCCGCTCCAAAAAGGCAGGGTGGCGCTTTAAGCGGTCTGCGGTGGCCTTGGAACCCGTGAAGTAGACGCTATCCCGGTGGTCCAGGGCCTCCAGGGCATCCCCCAGGCTTCCCGCCACGAACTGGAGGCTTCCCTCCGGCAGAAGCCCGGACTCCACCATGAGGCGCACCAACCCCTCGGCCACGTGGGCGGTGGGGGTGGCCGGCTTGGCCAGGGTGGGCACCCCCGCCAGGAAGGCAGGGGCGAACTTCTCCAAAAGGCCCCAGACCGGGAAGTTGAAGGCGTTGATCTGAACCGTGATCCCGCCCTTGGGACCCAGAAGGTGCCTTCCCTGGAAGGAAAAGTCCTTGCTTAAGGGAAGGCTTTCCTCCTCGGGAAGGAGGTTTCCCTCGGGAAGCGTCCGGACCAGGGAGCTGTAGGTGAAGAGTACCCCAATGCCCCCGTCCACGTCGTACCAGGCATCCCGACGGGTGCCCCCGGTGGTGGCGTAGAGCCGGTAGAGTTCCTCCTTCCGCTCGGAAAGGTACTGTGCCAGGGCCCGAAGCCTTCGGCCCCGCTCCTGGAAGCCCATGGCAAGGAGGGCCTTCCCCCCTACCTCCCTTCCCCAGGCCACCGCCTCCTTGAGGGGCAGGCCCTCCGAGGTCACGTGGCCCAGCACCTCGAGGGTGGCGGCATCCTGCACCGGCACCCCTTCTCCTGCACCCGTCAACCATTGGCCCATGAGGTAGCTTTTTACCTTCAAGGTTTCCTCCTTGAATCTGGACTGTGTTCGCTCTAGGTCTTCCAGGAAAAAGGCCCCGTACGCCTCCTAGTCCCGGGCCTTATGTTTCCCCTTCAGACGGTCTTAAAGGCCTCAAAAACTTCCCCGCAGGCAGCGCACTGGTAGAGCATCTTGCACAGGGTGGCCCCGAAGGTGTTCTTGAGGACCACCTCCTGGCTTCCGCACCGGGGGCAGGGGGGATCCTTCCCCGCCAGGGGGAGGGGAAGGGGTGGGGCCACGCCGTAACCCAGGAGCTTCCTTCGGGCTTCCTCGGCCATGTCCTCGGTGCTCCAGGGGGTCCTGGCCTCCACCACCTCCACCTCCTTGGCTCCTGCCTCCCGCAGGGCCTTTTCGATCTCCTCGCGGATGAGCCGTAGGGCAGGGCAGCCGGAAAAGGTAGGGCGGAAGCGGACCCTGACCTTTTCCCCTTCCGCCTCCACCCCCAAGACCATCCCCATCTCCACGATGTTGAGGACGGGGATCTCCGGGTCCTTAACCCCTTTTAGGGCTTCCCAGTACCGCTCTACCATGCCTTGGCCTCCGGGTCCCAGCGGGCCACGGACTGCATCTCCGCGAGAAGGGACCAGAGGTACTCCGTGTGTTCCTGGCGGCTTTTGGGCACGTACCCTCCCTCAGGCGGCCTTAGGCCCGAGCGCACCAGGTGGGCGGTCACCTCCTCCAGGTAGGGGGCCTCGAGGGCCTTGAGATCCGGTACCACCCCTGCCTCCACCAGGGCCTCATCCCCCGGGAGAGGCTGGAAGAGCTGGCGCACGTAGGGGAAGAGGGTTTCCAGGGCCTCCTGCGCCCGGCGGTGGGATTCCTCCGTGCCCTGGCCCAGGCGCTCCACCCAGAGAGAAGAGTGCTTCAGGTGGAATCTTTCCTCCTTCAGGATGCGGCTTGCCGCCTCGGCCAGGGGGGCGTAGGCGCTCCGGGTTGCCTCCTTGAGCCAGAGGTTCTCGTAGGCGTCAAAGAGGTACTGCCGCACCATGGTGAAGGCCCAGTCCCCCTTGGGGAGCTCCACCAGAATGGCGTTTTGGAACTCCAGGGGATCGCGGAAGTAGACCAGGCGGTCGGGGTCGGAGCCGTTCAGCTCCTGCTGGAGCTCCAGCCAGACCTTGGCGTGGCCCAGCTCATCCTGGGCCAGGTTGGCGATGGCGATATCCTCCTCGAGGATGGGGGCATGCCCCACCCACTCGGAAAGCCGCTGGGCCAGAACCACCTCGTCGTCGGCCCAGGCGGTGAGCCGGGCCACCAGGGCGTCCTTCAGGTAGGCCTCAAGCATTCTCCACCCCCTTGGCGGTGATGAGCCCGTAGTAGCTTTGCAGGCGGTAGGTCTTCTCCTTGGCCGGGGCAAACCAGCTTTCCACCACTTCCTCGGTGGGCTCGGTCCCCACCACCAGGCGCTCGGGAACCGCCCAGAAGGCCACCCCCTGGGCCTGTAGGAGGGCTTGGGCTATGGCATCCTCCGGGCCTTGCGCCAGGAAGCGGCCCACCAGGTCCCCGTAGACCATGCTCCGGCGGTGGCTCCGCTTGGCGAAGACCCAGTAAGGTTCTTCGCTTCCTCCCTCCCTCCTGGTGGGCTTCAGATCCTTTAGGCCTTCCTGGGAAACGTGGAAGAAGGCCTCGGCCGGGGCCACGAAGAGGGCGTAGGCGGCGGGGCGCCGCACGAACACGTGCCGGGCCACCAAGAGGGCGTGCTCCGGGTCAGCGGCGTGCACAGAGCCCACCATCTGCGGAGGGCTGTTCCTGGTGTCCTGCTTGATCACCTCAAACCGGGGCCAATCGGTTCCCCACATGGCGCCTCCTTAGTCCGCCGCCTGGGCAAATTGCTTCCGGGCGTAGGCCTCCATGGCCTCCCGCACCCAGCGTCCCTCCTCGTGGGCCCTCCTCCTGGCCATGAGCCGGTGCCGGTTCATGGGGCCTTCCCCGTTGATCACCTTCCAGAAGTCATCCCAGGGGATCGGCCCGTGGATCCAGTTGCCCGTCTTCTCGTCGTAGCGGAGGTCGGGGTCGGGGATGGTGAGCCCAGCGTCCAAGAGTTCGGGGACGTGTTCGTTCAGGAACTCCTGGCGCACCTGGTCGTTGGTCTTGGTCTTGATGCCCCACCGCAGAAGGAGGGGGGTATGGGGGGAGTCGGTGTCGTGGGGCCCGGCCATCATCAGGGTGGGCCACCACCAGCGGTTCAGGGCATCCTGCACCATCTGGCGCTGCTTCTTGGAGCCCCTGGCGTAGAGGAGGACGGCCTCCTTCCCCTGCTTGTGGTGGAAGGTTTCTTCGGCGCAGATGCGCACCATGGCCCGGGAGTAGGGCCCGTAGGAGCACTGGGCCAGCATGGTCTGGTTCTTGATGGCCATCCCGTCCACCAGCCAGCCGATGATGCCCACATCCGCCCAGGTGAGGGTGGGGTAGTTGAAGATGTTGGAGTACTTGGCCTTGCCGGAAAGAAGGACCTCCACCATTTCTTCCCGGGTGATCCCCAGGGTTTCGGCGGCGTGGTAGAGGTACTGCCCGTGCCCGGCCTCGTCCTGAACCTTGGCCAGCAGGATGAGCTTCCGCCGGATGGAAGGAGCCCGGGGGATCCAGGCACCCTCGGGAAGCATCCCCACCCACTCGCTATGGGCGTGCTGGGAGATCATGCGGATGAGCTGGGCCCGGTACTCCGCGGGCATCCAGTCCCCGGGCTCAATCTTCTCCCCCCGGGCGATCCTCGCCTCAAACTCCGCAAGCCTTTCCTGGTAGTCCGGGTCCTCGGGGTAACCGATCCTAAGCTTGACCATCCTTGCCTCCTTCCTCCGGGTGTTCGCCTATGGGCGAAGCAGCCACGCCTAAGGCCCTAAGGAGCATCCCGGCGTAGGTCTCGGCCAGAACCTCCAAGGGAAGGGGACCGTCCTTGCGGTACCACTGGTAGGTCCAGTTGAGGGCGGAAAGCACGAAGAGGGTGGCAAGGCGCACGCTGGGCACGTGAAAGACCCCCTGTTCCACACCCTCCTGGATTACCCGTTGCACCCCCTCCTCGTAGCGGTGCCTTAGGGCCTTGGCTTCCTCCAAGAGGGGAGGGGAGAGGTGTTTCCACTCGTGGAAGAAAACCGTGGCCCGGGGCAGCTCCTGAGCGATGACCTCGAGGTGGCCCCGTACTAGGCCCTTCAGCTTGGCCACGGGGTCGCCCTTAAGTCCCTCCAGAACTTTAAGGAAGCGCTCGGCGGCCTGGCGCACCACCTCCAGGAGGAGCTCCTCCTTGGAGGTGATGTGGGCGTACAGGCTTCCCCCCTGGAGGTTTAGGTGCTTGGCCAGCTCCCGCATGCTGGTGGCGTGGTAGCCCCGCTGGCTGAAGAGGTGGCCTGCTATGGTGAGGATTTGCTCGCGCCGCTCCATGGCTAACGGTCGTTTGTTAGGGTAGCACACCTGAGGCGAAGGGACAAGTGTCCCGCATCACCTTTTGCGGGTCCCGGTAGGTCAAGGGGGGCCTAGCCGGCTTCCGATGTACCCGCCTTAAAGCTCGGGCAACCTCGAGGCCGCCTCCCTGAGCCGTTCCCTCGAGGCGTGCAGGTAGATTTGGGTGGTGGCGATGGACTCGTGGCCCAGAAGGTCCTTTACGGCATCCAGCTCCACGCCGTTTTCCACCAGCAGGGTGGCGTAGGCGTGGCGGAGCTTGTGCGGGGTGAAGCGCCTGGGGTCCAGGCCCGCCCTCAGGGCCGCCTCCCGGAACCTGGCCTCCACGTACCGGGCGGAAGGAACCCTGCCCCGGTGCCTTCCCTGAGTGAACGTGAAAATACTCACATTACCCTGGGGTGGCCCCAACTCTAAAAGAACCTCCCGGGCGGTCCTGGAAAGGGGCACCAGCCTTTCCTTGTTTCCCTTGCCCACCACCCGGATGGCCACGGGAACCGAGCCCTCGAGGATCACGTTCCGACCCTTCAGGGAAAGGGCCTCGGAGATGCGAAGCCCCGTGCCGTAGAGGAACCGGGCCAGGCGGCTGAGGAGCCTGGCCTCCCTTTCGGCTTCCAGGGCCTCGAGGAAGCGCCTGAGCTCCTCCGGAGCGGGGTGCAGGGGAAGCCTGCGCCCGGCCTTGGGGCGGCCTATGCCCTCCGTGGGGTCGGACACGGCCTCTCCCTTGACCTGGGACAGGTAGCGGTAGTAGCTGCGGAGGGCCGCTAGGAACCCCTGCACCCTCCTTGGGGCCCAACGCTCCTTGAGGAGGAGCGCCCGGACCGCCTCGGGGCCCGGGGTGAAACCCTCTTCCTGGAGGAAGCGAAACCAGAGGGTCAGGTCCTGGAGGTAGCGGCGCACCCCCCTGGGGGAGTATCCCCGCTCCAAAAGGAGGTATTCGGCATAGGGTGCCAGGGGTTGAAGGGCCTTCTCGGGCTTTTTAATGCCGATGGATTTCCAGATAAGGCTGGGTTCCACGGGGGTAGTATAACATATGCGCGAAATGTACCTTTCGCGAACAACTTGGTCCTTGCCCTAGCCACCGATGCCTTGGGGAAATCAGCCCGGCACGCGGGCCAGAGCCTCACACCAGATAGCCCCAAGATAACCCTGCCGGCCGATGCCAGGTCTTTTCACCACGCCAAGCCTAAACCCTCCGCCCGGGGATCCGAAGCTGCCACCAGTACCTCCTCAGCATGACCCCCTTGGGCCTGGCCACGCCTTAGGATCACCTGGCCTCGACCAAAAAGGCCCGGCTCCACCTCGTAGGCCACCCTGTGCCCCAGGTCCTTGAGGACCAGGGCCGTGGCCTGGGGAATACCCGGTTCCAGGATCCCTCGGTCCCCAGGTTTTTCCCCACGGGACGCATCTCCTCCCCTACCCGGCACCACCTGCCACCGTGGCCGGTCCAGAGCCGCCTGGGGGTTCAGGCCAAAATCCGCCAAGGCCACCACCACCTGCACATGCCCCTGCGGCTGCATGAACCCCCCCATGACCCCGAAAGGACCCACGGGCTTCCCCTCCTGGGTCAGGAACCCCGGGATGATGGTGTGGTAGGGCTTTTTCCCGGGCCCAAGCCGGTTCGGGTGGCCCTCCTCCAGGGAAAAACCCAGGCCCCGGTTCTGCAGGGCGATGCCCGTTTGCGGGATGAGGACACCCGCCCCAAAGCCCTGGTAGTTGGACTGGATGAGGGAGACCATGAGTTCCCCGTCCGCCGCCGCCAGGTAGACGGTTCCCCCGGGTCTCACCTCGGGCAGGGCCTGGGGCAGGGCTCGTTCCCCGATGAGGCTTCGGCGGGAGGCCACGTATTCGGGGGAGAGCAGGGCCTGGGGGGGCTTCTCCAGGTAGCGGGAGTCGGCCACGTAGCGGAAGGCGTCCGCCAGGGCCAGGCGCATGGCCTCGATCTGTACGTGGTAGCTGAAGGGGTCTTCCGGCTTAAGGTCAAACCCCTCGAGGATGGCCAAAGCCAGGAGGGCGGCGATCCCCTGGCTGTTGGGGGGGAGTTCGTGCACGGTAAGCCCCCGGTAGTTCACGGAAAGAGCCTCCACCCACTCCGGCTCGTGGGCCTTCAGGTCCTCGAGGCTAAGGAGGCCCCCGGTAGCCTCGCTGAAGCCGGCAATGGCCTCCGCCAGCTTTCCCCGGTAAAGGCTTTCCCCGTAGCTTTCCCCGATCTCCCTTAGGGTTTTGGCATGCCCAGGGCTACGCCAAACCTCTCCCGCCCTCGGCGCCCGGCCCTGGGGAAAGAAAACTTCCTGAAAGGCCCGGAACTCGAGCCCCCGAAGAGGTAGGTAGATCCCTTCCGCCCGCCGCCAGGCCCGCGCCGTTTCCGGTCCCACCGGGAAGCCCTCCTCCGCGTAGCGGATGGCCGGGGCAAGGACCTCGGGAAAAGGAAGCCTTCCAAAGCGTTCGTGCAAAGCCCGCCACCCCGAAACCGCTCCGGGCACCGTCACCGGGAACCAGCCCCTTTCCGGCATTCCCCCCTCGGGAATCCGCTCGGGGGTCAGGCTTAAGGGGCTCTTTCCGGAAGCGTTCAGCCCGTGGAGCCTCCCATCCCACACCATGGCAAAAAGGTCTCCCCCGATGCCGTTGCTGGTGGGTTCCACCACCGTGAGGGTGGCCGCCATGGCGATGGCGGCATCCACGGCGTTTCCTCCCTTTAGGAGCATCTCCATCCCCGCCAGGGCAGCCAGGGGCTGGCTGGTGGCCACCGCTCCCCGCCGGCCCATGACCACGTGCCGACGGGAGGGATAGGGGTAGTAAGTGAGGTCCATAGGCTTCTCCCGGAAGAGTCTACCCCTTTTCCAGGCGAAGGACCCCCCTCGAGGCTCCGCCTGGTCTTCCCCTTCGGGGAAGTACACGGGGCATTGTCCGCACTGCCAACCAGCGAGGCCCTACGAAAACTCCCGCTCCAGCTCCTTTAGGCGCTCGGCAATCCCCGTGTACTCCAGCTCCTCCATGGGCAGCATGGCCGGGCCGTAAAAGCCCTGGCGGCGCATCTCCTGGGCCTTCTCCACCACCTTGGCCCGCACCGTGTCCCAAACCGGGTCGGCAAAGAGGTCCACGGGCTCGGAAAAACGCCCGTCCTTGAGGGAGAAAGCCAGCCCGCACACCATGGGCATGCAGAAGAAGGTGGACGCAGGGGTATTGGCCCTCACCGGCATCAAGGGCAGGTGGTGGCTGCCCCGGGTGTCCCCCGCCACGAAAGGAGCCAGGGCAAAGGGCGGGCCAAACTCCTCCGTGGCGGGAAAGATCTTCTGGGTGCGGATAATGGCCACGGGATCGTCCTTGCCCACGTAACGCCCGGCGATGTTTCGCAGGCGGGTGGTGCTCACCACGGCGGCGATCTCACCGTACTTCCTGGACCAGATGGACTCTATCCCAAAGCGGTGGGAGTCCCTAAGCAAGGCGGCAATGTCGTAAAGCCTCTCCGGGGCATCAAGGACGATGTAGCTATCCCTTTCCGTCTGGGCCAGGTCCATGATGCGGAAGCGGAAGCCAGGGCGCAAATCGGGGGAAAGCAAGAGGCCTGAGGAGTACATGGGATCGGCGAAGACCAGGTAAAGGGGCAGGTTGAAAGCCCCGGGCTCGGTCTTGTCCGCCGCCAGCACCATGAAGGGCTCGGCGGGACGTTCGGCAAACTCCATCTCCGCCACCTGGGGCCCCAGGCCATGGAGGTTACCGGAAAAGGCATCCTTCAAAAGATCCTGCCCGGCCCCGTAAAGACCCTCCTCCTTGGCCACCTGGGTACCTTCCCGGAAGGCTTTCCAGGCCAGCTCGTGGACGGATGCGTTTCGAATGCCGTGGGTATGCGACAGGAGGAGGACGATGTCGTCCCCGATGTGGAACACGTGGGCGTCCAAGAGCAGGCGGCCCACCTCCTCCCGTACCACCTCCTCCACCTTGGCCAGCACCCTGCGGCTGGGTAAGGTGTGGCCTCCGACAGAACCGATGTCGGCCTTGAGGACGCTAAGGGTGATTTTCATAAGCTCCTCCTTCGTGTTCCATACTTCCACACTTATGGCGGGTTTGGCAACACCCTATCGGCCAGATAACGCCAAGGCGCTTGGAAACGTGGAAGAGGGCACCAAGCCACTTGACTATCCCCTTCTCCAGGGGTAGAGTGTACTTACCGACCGGTCGGTGAGATATGGGAACCGCCACACGCGACCGCATCCTGGAAGAAGCCGCCCGGCTTTTCACGGAAAGAGGCTACGAGGCGACCAGCGTCCAAGATCTGGCCGAGGCACTGGGCCTCTCCAAGGCGGCACTCTACCACCACTTCCGGAGCAAGGAGGAGGTTCTCTACGAGATCAGCCTTCAGGCCCTGGAGGGCCTTCGTCGCCAAGGAGAAAGAGCCCTATCCGAACCCGACCCCAAGGTAGCCCTTCTGCGCTTCATGGAAGGCCATGCCCGCTTCTTTGAAGAGAATCGGCCCTTTTTCGTGGCCATGCTTCAAGGGTTGCAAAGCCTCTCTCCCGAGAAGCGAGCTGTTACCATCGCCCTGCGCGACCGGTACGAGGGCATGCTCCGAAGCATCCTGGAGCGGGGCATGGCACTGGGGGTATTCCGCCCTCTGGATGTGGGCCTCACAGCCCGGGCCATCCTCTCCCTCCTCAACTGGATGATCCGCTGGTTCCGCCCGGGCGGGCCCTTGCGGGCGGAGGAGGTGGCCAGGTTCTACTTTGATCTCATCATAAAGGGGTTAGAACATGGAGCTTCCTGAACACAAGGAGATCCGGCAGCTGGCCAGGCGCTTTCTGGAAGAAGCCGGTCCTGCTCTGGCGGAGTACGAGGCCCAGGAGGCCTTTCCCTGGCCCCTGGTGAGGCGGATGGGGGAGCTGGGCTTCCTGGGGGTGTTCGTGCCCGAGGAGCTGGGAGGGGCTGGCCTGGACTTTTGGGCCTACATCGCCCTTCTGGAGGAGCTTGGGGGATACGCTTCCTTGCGCTCCATCCTTTCCGTGCAGCAAAGCTTGGTCCTCACTCCCCTTCTCGCCTACGGAACGGAGGAGCAAAAGAGGCGGTACGTCCCCCGGCTCGCAAAGGGGGAGATCCTAGGAGCCTACGGCCTCACGGAGCCCGAGGCGGGCTCGGATGCAGGAAGCCTCCGCACCCGGGCTTACCGGGACGGCGATCACTATGTGCTGGAAGGACAAAAGACCTTCATCTCCCACGCCAACGTGGCCCAGGTGTTCCTCATCTTCGCCAAAACCGATCCAGACAAGGGCAGCAGGGGCATAACCGCCTTCCTGGTGGAACGGGAGGATGGGGTACGCACCACGCCGTTAAAGGGGAAACTGGGGCTTAGGGCTGCAGACACGGGCATGGTCTTTCTGGAGGGGGTGCGCATACCCAAGGACAGGGTTTTGGGAGAGGAAGGACAAGGCTTCAAAATCGCCCTTTCCACCCTGGATACCGGCCGGGTTTCCCTGGCAGCGGGAGCGGTGGGGCTGATGCAGCGGGCCTTGGACCTATCCCTACGCTACGCCAAGGAAAGGCACCAGTTCGGAAGGCCCATCGCCAGCTTCCAGCTGGTCCAGGCGCATCTGGCCCAGATGAAGCTGGACCTCGAGGCCAGCCGCCTCCTCACCTACCAGGCAGTAGCCAAGAAGCTTAAGGGGGAGCGGTATACCCTCGAGGCCAGCATGGCCAAGCTCTTTGCTTCCGAAGCTGCCAACCGCGTGGCCTACCGGGCTATCCAGGTCCACGGGGGCTACGGCTTCTTCGAAGAGTACGAAGTAGCTAGGCTTTACCGGGACGCCCGCATCCTCACCCTCTATGAGGGAACGAGCGAGGTGCAGAAGCTCATCATTGGGGCCCACCTCACGGGAGTGCGGGCTTTCGGATAGGGAGGTACAGGGATGAGGAGGATCGGGTTCTTGCTTCCTTTGGTTTTTGGCTTGGCCTTGGCTCAGTACAAGATCGGCTCCCACCTACCCCTCACAGGCAGTCTTTCTAGGATTGGCACCGAGATGGCCAATGGGGTGCGGCTTGCTGTGGAGCACTTCAACGCCACAGCCCCCTTTAAGGTAGAGCTGGTTCTCTTGGACGACGAAAGTTCCCCAGCTAAGGCCGTGGCCGCGGTGGAAAGGCTCGTGGGACGGGAACGGGTTTTGGGCGTTACAGGAGGTTACGGTTCTAACATCATTGGCCCTGCCTCGGAGGTGGCCGAGCGGGCCCGTGTTCCCTACATCACGAGTGGGGGTTTGGCACGGGATCTGACCCAGCGTGGCTTCCGTTATTTCTTCCGCTTTACCAATGTGGAGGGCTACGCGGTGGTGGCGGATCTTATCGCCCAGGGCTTTAGGGCTAAGCGGGTCGCCCTTGCGCACGATGACGGGGCTGGAGGTACTGACGTAGCCCGGGCCGTTCGGGCCAAGCTCCAGGCCCTAGGGCTGCAATTGGTTTTTGACTCGAGCTACCCCGGCCGAAGCACGGACCTCAAACCCCTTTTGGAACAGATCGGTCGCTCCGGCGCTGAGGTGCTTATTTTCATTGGTTACGAAAACAACTACGCCACCGCCTTGCGTGGAGCTCAAGTGGTCAGGCCCAAGGTCAATGCCTTTGTAGGCCTTTATAGCCTGATCACGCCCTCCCTCATCCAGGACCTTGGGCCGCTTATGGAGGGGGTCTACGGAACCGAGCCTTGGACCAACGGTTCGGCTCCCGTTGCCTTGCGTGCGGAGGAAGCTCGCTTTGTCCGCGATTACCGTGGCAGATTCGGCCAGACCCCGGGCTACCTGGCCGCTCTAGGGTATGTCCAGACCCAGATCCTCCTTAACGCCTTGAAGAAGGCGGTAGAGTCCGGTAGCCCCACGCCCCAGGCATTGCGGGATGCCTTGGCCGCAAGCCAGGGAGAAAATCTTGTCTCGGCCTATCGCTTTGACGAGAAGGGCGATAACGTGCTCTATCGGACTGTGGTTTCCCAAGTTCAGCAAGGCAGGGGGGTTCCGGTTTGGCCCAAAGAACGGGCGTACGGCAGGTGGGTTTATCCTCAGGTGCCTTGGACTCGATGATGGAGCTTTTCCTCAACGCTCTAGCTTCCGGCCTTGCGCAGGGAGGGATTTATGCCCTCATCGGGGTGGGTTTGGCCCTGATCTTTGGGGCCATGCACGTGGTCAACCTGGCCCATGGGGAGGTGTTGGTAGCAGGGGCCCTTTTGACCTATCTCCTGGCTGGGGCCGGGCTTCCCCTTTGGGGAGCGATCCTTCTCGGAGGTGGGCTTGGGGGGCTTTTGGGTCTTGGGCTCTACGGCCTTCTTCTTCCCGTACGGCGGGAGCCTCCCATCAGCAGCATGGTCCTTACCTATGGGGTTGCGCTCGTCATCCTCTATGGGCTTTTAGAAGCTTTTGGGACTGACCTGCGCAACCTCACCTACCCAGCCTGGGTAAGGCCAGTCCACTTGGGACCAATCCGCTTGGCCCTCGGGGAGATCATAACCCTGGGGATGGCCCTACTTGCGGTGGGTGGGGTGGCTTGGTTTCTGAAGCAGAGCTGGCCCGGCTTGGCGGTTCGGGCCCTTACGCAGAACCGGGAGGCCGCCATAGCCCTAGGGATTTCGCCCTTGGCTGCAGAAGCTTTGGCCTTTGCCTTGGGTTCGGCCCTAGCGGGGCTTGCAGGAGCCCTTTTGGTGGTGGTTCAACCCATAGCGCCGATGGCAGCCCCTCTTTTTACGGTGAAAGCCTTCGTGGTGGTGGTCCTTGCCGGCCTGACCTCCCCTTTGGGCGTAGCCCTAGCGGGCCTCCTTCTTGGGGCCGTGGAAGGCCTGAGCGCTTTGGTCAACCCAGCCTGGGGTGAACTCGTGGCCTTTTTGACCTTCGTTCTAATGCTCCTCTTCCGGCCCCAGGGGCTTTTTGGGAGGCGGCGATGAAGGAGCGAGGGCTTCTTTGGCTTCTCTTTGCTTTGCTTCTTATCCTACCTCCTTTTTTAGACGAGTACCTGCGTCATCTCCTGGTCTCTTCTTTGACCTTAGCTCTTCTGGCCCTGGGTTGGAATATCTTAGGAGGATTCGCGGGTCAAGTCTCTTTTGGGCACGCGGCCTTTTTTGGCTTAGGTGCCTACGGAGCAGGGATTCTGTCCAAGGCTGGACTAGATCCTTGGCTGGCCTTGTTCCTCGGGGGGGGGGTAGCCTTCCTGGGAAGCGTGGTGGCCTTACCCATCCTTAGGCTTCACGGGGCTTACTTTGCCCTGGCGATGCTGGCCTACGCCGAGGTACTGCGCACCTTGGCCATTCTCTTAGAGGGCCTGACCGGAGGGGCGGCTGGGCTTTTCAGCATTCCGGGCCTATACCTGCCGGGGGTGGATTTTGGCGCCAAGCTTGCCAACCTTTACGTGATCCTGGGCCTCCTCCTGGTAGGTGTGGGGGTGGCCTTCCGGGTACGCTACGGTCCCCTGGGTTTGGGCCTTGCGGCCCTAGGGGAGGAGGAGGCGGCGCGAGCTGGGGGAGTCCCGGTTTTTCGGCTCAAGGCTCAGGCCCTCTTTCTGAGTGCCTTTTTCTCCGGTCTAGCTGGGGCTTTTCAAGCCCTTTACATTCGCTTTCTAGAACCGCCCTATGCCTTTAGCCTTGAGTGGTCCGTTTATCCTCTGGTCGCTTCTTTTCTAGGGGGAAGAGGAACGGTTGTGGGACCCCTCTTGGGTACCTTAGGGCTTTACCTGGGGGCTGAGCTTGGGGTCAAGCAGGTTCTGGAGAGGGGGTACCACATTGCCACGGGTGCTTTGGTAGTCCTGGTAGTTCTCTTTTTGCGCCGCGGAGTTTTCGGCTTCCTGGAGGGCCGGTATGCCGTTGTCCGCCCAAGGGGTTAGCGTACGCTTTGGAGGGCTTTTGGCCCTGCACGAGGTCCACTTAGCGGTGGGGGTCGGACAAAAGGTGGGCCTTATAGGTCCGAACGGTGCAGGGAAGACCACGATGTTCGGTGTATTGAGCGGGCACCTTAAGCCTTTCCGGGGAGAGGTTTTCCTAGAGGGTAGGCGGATCACCCAGCTACCCCCCGAAGCCCGGGCACGGCTTGGGGTGGTACGGACCTTCCAAGTTCCCCGCCCTTTCCCCGGCCTTACCGTATTTGAAAACGTTTTGGTCTTTGCCCGGTTCTCCGGCCGGTCCCAGGATCCCGAGGCTAGCGCTTGGCGGGCCTTAGAGGGAGTGGGACTTGAGAAGTGGGCTGAGGCTCGGGTGGAGGGACTGAACGTGGCCCAGCTTAAGCGTCTCGAGGTGGCCCGGGCCCTAGCTGCCGAGCCCAGGTACCTCCTCCTGGATGAGGTGTTTGCCGGCCTTAACCCTGTGGAAAAGGCCGCTTTGGCCGAGAGAATTGAGGCCCTGACCCGGGATTGGGGCTTAGGCCTTCTCTTGGTGGAGCATGACCTCAAGACGGTCTTTCGTTTGGCCCAATGGGTCTATGTCCTCTCCTTTGGGAGCCTCATTGCCGAGGGGCCTCCTGAGGTTGTAGCCCGGGATCCCAAGGTGATAGAGGTGTACACCGGGGGGGTGGTTTGATGCTGGAGGTGCGCCGCCTCGAGGCGGGTTATGGATCCTTGCAGGTGCTCTACGGAGTAGACCTCTGCGTGGAACCGGGGGAGATGGTGGCCCTTCTTGGGCCTAATGGGGCGGGCAAGACCACCCTTCTTAAGGCTCTCTTGGGGCTCACCTGGCGGCGCGGAGAGGTCCTTTTCCAAGGGCAGTCCATAACCCACCTCCCTACCTACCGCGTGGCGCGATTAGGGGTGACCTGGGCTCCCGAAGGACGTGGCCTTTTCCCGGAGATGACTGTGGAGGAGAATCTGCGCCTTGGGGCCTACCGCAAAGAGGCGCGTAAGGGACTTAAAGTGCGGTTAGAAGAGGTTTACACCCTTTTTCCTGTCTTAAAGGATCGGCGTTCCCAGCTCGCCGGGACCCTTTCTGGAGGTGAGCAGCAGATGCTGGCCATAGGCCGGGCCTTAATGGCCGCACCCAGGCTTCTCCTGGTGGATGAGCCGACCCTAGGTCTGGCTCCCCGGCTGGGGATTCAGATCCTTGAAACTTTGGCGAGAATCAAGGTACAGGTTCCCATTTTGCTGGTAGAGCAGAACGTGGCTTTGGCCTTGGAGTTAGCTGATCGGGCCTATGTTCTAGAAGAAGGCCGGGTGGTGCTCCAAGGCCAGGCCAAGGCCCTGCTCCAGGACGCCCGGGTCAAAGCCAGCTACTTGGGAATGGTGTAGCCCTTTGGAGGAGGTGGAAAGGAATGAAGGGGAAGGGCTTTTGGTTGGTCCACCTGCTCCTTTTCTTGGGCTTGGCCCTGGCCCAGGTTCAGGAGGGAATGGACCTCGGGCGCTTAGGGCTTTTGAAGGCCCGCCTCGAGGCCGAAGTGGCCCAAGGTCGGCTTCCTGGGGCGGTGGTCTTGGTGGCCCGGAACGGGCGGGTGGTGTTTGAGGAGGCCGTAGGCTATCTGGACCCTGTACGCCGCACCCCCATGTCCAAGGAGGCGATCTTCCGCATCTATTCCATGACTAAGCCCCTGGTTTCGGCCCTGGCCTTGAACCTGATGGAGGAAGGGCGGATCTTCCTCACCGACCCTGTATCCCTTTACCTGCCCCAGTTCCGGGAGCTTCGGGTGGGGGTGGAGCGCACCGGCCCTAACGGGGAGTCCACTTTAGAGTTGGTGCCGGCCCAGCGGCCCATCCTTGTCTACGACCTGCTCCGCCACACCTCCGGGATCACCTACGGGATCTTCTTCGATTCCTTGGTAAAGCGGGAGTATCGCCGGGTGGGGTTGGACGCGGTGGACCAAACCCGGGAGGAGTTTTTGAACAAGCTGGCCAACCTACCCCTCCAGTTCCAGCCGGGTACGGTCTTTGAATACGGAAACTCCACTGACCTCTTGGGCCACCTCCTGGAGCAGATCACCGGGCAGAGCCTGGAACAGTTGCTGGAAAAACGGATCTTTAGGCCTCTGGGAATGGCGGATACAGGATTTAGCGTACCCGAGGCCAAGTGGGGCCGTATTGCCGAGCCCTTTCCGCAGGACCCCTTCACCGGTGCCCCCACGCCCACGCCCCTGGAGGTACGGCGCCCGCCCAAACGGTTTTCGGGGGGAGCCGGCTTGGTTTCCACCGCCCGGGACTACTTCCGCTTCCTCCAGGCTCTCCTAGAGGGAGGGGCCCTGGAGGGAAGACGGATTCTAAGCCCGAAGGTCGTGGCCCTCATGACCCAGGACCACTTAGGCCCCCTTTACCTGCCCTCCTTGCAGCGAGGAGCGGCCTATTTGCCGGGGCCCGGGTACGGGTTTGGGCTCGGCGTGGCCGTTCGTCTCGCCGATGGGGGTAGCCCCCTTATGGGCAGCAGCGGAGACTATAGCTGGGCGGGCCTTTTCGGGACCTACTTCTTCGTGGACCCCAAAGAGCGGCTCATCGGCATCTTCTTGAGCCAGAGCCCGGGTGGACGGGCCTACTACTCCCAGCTTTTCCGCCAGATGGTCTATGCCAGCTTGGTGCGCTGATGGGGCGGCTTGAGGGCAAAGTGGTGCTCATCACGGGGGCGGCCCACGGGATCGGCCGGGCGGCCCTGGACCTGTTCGCCGCAGAGGGGGCGCGAATTGCCGCCATGGATTGGGATGGGGATGCCCTCTGCGAGGCGGTGGCTTCCCTCGAGGCCGAGGCCCTGGCCTTCCCTGGGGATGTGAGCGATCCCAGGGCCCTAGATCGGGTCCTGGAGGAGACCTTGGAAGAGTTCGGGGCCCTCCACGGCCTTGCCCACTTCGCCGGGGTAGCGGACTCGGCCCTTCACTGGCGCCTCAGCCTGGAGGCATGGGAACGGGTTCTCAAGGTGAACCTGGAGAGCAGCTTTCTCCTGGTCCAGAAAGCAGGGGCCGTGATGGAGGGGGGGAGCATCGTTCTAACCGGCTCCGTGGCCGCCCTCGGCGCCCTAGGCCTCGCCCACTACGCCGCGAGTAAGGCTGCGCTTATCGGTCTAACCCGGACCCTGGCCCTGGAGCTTGCGCCCAAAGGGGTCCGGGTGAACCTCCTCGTGCCTGGGTACATCGCCACCCGGATGACCGCGGGTTTGCCCGAATGGGCCAAAAGGCGGGAGGTGGAGGCCTGCCCCCTCGGGCGGGCGGGAAGGCCCGAAGAGGTGGCCCAAGCCGCCCTCTTTCTCCTTTCGGAGGAGGCGGGTTTCATCACCGGCCATGCCCTTTACGTGGACGGAGGGCGTTCGGTCTTGAGCGCGATTTAGAAGGGAGGGATTAGGGATGCCTATGTACTTTGAGGACTTTGAGGTAGGCCAGAGGTTCTCCACCGCCGGGCGCACGGTGACCGAGGCGGACATCGTCAACTTCGCCGGGGTCTCGGGGGACTACAACCCCATCCACACCGACGCCGAACACGCCAAGGAAACCCCCTTCGGCCAGCGCATCGCCCATGGCCTTCTCGTGCTCGCCATGCTCACGGGGCTGAGGCAGCGCACAGGGGTTACGGACGGTACCCTCATCGCCTGGATGGAGATCCGGAACTACCGCTTTTTAAAGCCCGTCTTCATCGGGGACACCATCCGGGGGGAGACGGAGATCGTGGAGAAGCGGGAGACCTCCAAGCCCGACCGGGGGATTCTGGTGCAAAGGGTGCGGGTCCTGAACCAAAGGGGGGAGGTGGTGCAGGAGGGGGAGTTCGTGACCATGGTGCGGAGGAGGGTCATAGATTCCAGGCAGGAGGCCTAATTGAGTCCTTTCGCCCGCTGGTTTCAGGCTCAGATTCTAAGAAAGGCCGAGGGCGTGGCCGAGCTTGCTCTGGAGGTGCGGGAGGAGTTCCTCCAGGGCCAGGGCATCGTCCATGGGGGCATCCTGGCTGCGCTTTTGGATAGCGCCATGGGGAGCGCCGTGGAGAGCGCCTTTGGCCGGGTGGTGACGGTGGAGCTTTCCGTCCATTACCTGAGGCCGGTGCGCTCCGGCACCCTAAAAGCCCGGGGAACGGTGGTCCACGGGGGACGAAAGCTCGTCCACGCCCAAGGGGAGGCCTTTTTGGGCGAGGAGCGGGTGGCCTGGGCCAAGGGGATCTTCTACCGGGTGGGGTGATGGGTTTTATACTGGGTTCATCTGGGAGGTGAAGGGTATGGATTTTCTACCCTCTACCATGATGGACGAGGACCTGAACCTTTGGGATTTTCTGGAGCGGGCGGCGGAGCTATTCGGCAAGAAGGAGGTGGTTTCCCGCCTCCACACCGGGGAGATCCACCGCACCACCTACGCCGAGGTCTACCGCCGGGCCAGGCGCCTCATGGGCGGCCTCAAGGCCCTAGGGGTGGGCGTGGGGGACCGGGTGGCCACCTTGGGCTTTAACCACTTCCGCCACCTCGAGGCCTACTTCGCCGTGCCCGGCATGGGGGCCGTGCTCCACACGGCCAACCCCCGCCTTTCCCCCAGGGAGATCGCCTACATTCTGAACCACGCCGAGGACAAGGTCCTCCTCTTTGATCCCCAGCTTATGCCCCTGGTGGAGGCCCTCCGCCCCGAGCTTAAGACGGTGGAGCACCTTGTGGTCATGGACGAAAAGGCCCCCGAGGGCTACCTGAGCTACGAGGAGGTCCTGGGGGAGGAGGCGGACCCGGTGCGGGTGCCGGAAAAGGCCGCCTGCGGCATGGCCTACACCACGGGGACCACCGGTCTTCCCAAGGGAGTGGTCTACAGCCACCGGGCCCTGGTCCTTCACACCTTGGCGGCGAGCCTCGAGGATGGCACGGCTCTCTCGGAAAAGGACTCGGTCCTCCCAGTGGTACCCATGTTCCACGTGAACGCCTGGTGCCTACCCTATGCCGCCACCTTGGTGGGAGCCAAACAGGTCCTGCCAGGACCCAAGCTAGATCCCGCCTCCTTGGTGGAACTCTTTGACGGAGAAGGAGTGACTTTTACCGCCGGAGTGCCCACGGTGTGGCTGGCCTTGGCCGATTACCTGGAGAACACGGGACACCGCCTCAAGACCCTGCGGCGCCTGGTGGTGGGGGGAAGCGCCGCCCCGAGAAGCCTAGTGGAGCGCTTTGAGCGCATGGGCATAGAGGTGCGGCAGGGCTATGGCCTCACGGAAACTTCTCCGGTGGTGGTGCAGAACTTCATGAAAAGCCACCTGGAAAGTCTCCCCTGGGAGGAAAGGATCCGCCTCAAGGCTAAGACCGGCCTCCCCACCCCTCTTGTGCGCCTTCGGGTGGCTGACGAGGAAGGCCGCCCGGTGCCCAAGGATGGCAGAACCATGGGGGAAGTCCAGCTCAAGGGGCCGTGGATCACCGGGGGGTACTACCGGAACGAGGAGGCTAGCCGTAACGCCCTAACCCCCGACGGATGGTTCCGAACCGGAGACATCGCCGTGTGGGATGAGGAGGGCTACTTGGAGATCAAAGACCGGCTCAAGGACCTCATCAAGTCGGGCGGGGAGTGGATTTCCAGCGTGGATCTGGAAAACATCCTCATGGGACATCCCAAGGTGAAGGAGGCGGCGGTGGTGGCCATTCCCCACCCCAGGTGGCAGGAAAGGCCCTTAGCCGTGGTGGTGCCCAGGGCAGAGAAACCCAGCGAGGAGGAGCTTCGGGAACATCTCTTAAAGGCTGGTTTTGCCAAGTGGCAACTTCCCGATGCCTTCGTCTTCGTGGAAGAGATCCCCCGCACCAGCGCGGGGAAGTTCCTAAAGCGTGCCCTCAGGGAACAGTATAAGGACCTGTTCCACGATTCCTCAGAGGGATAAGGGGGGACTATGTTCCTGGAGCAATTCCGCCTGAACGGCAAAGTAGCCCTGGTGACGGGGGGATCCCGGGGGCTTGGCCTCGAGGCGGCCCTAGCCCTCAAGGAGGCCGGGGCCAAGGTGGCGGTTCTGGCCCGGAGGGCCAGCTTCTTTGAGGAGGCCAAAAAGCACCTTGGAGAAGCCCTTTACCTGGAAGGGGATGTGCGGGACGAGGAGCGGCTTCTCGAGGTGGTGGACCAGGTGGAGCGGGAGCTTGGGCCCCTCACCATCCTGGTGAACGCCGCAGGGATCTCCTGGGGGGCCCCCTCCTGGGAGATGCCGGTGGAAAAGGTGCGGGAGGTCCTCGAGGTCAACCTGGTGGGGGCCTTCCTGGCAAGTCGCGCCGCCGCCCAGCGCATGCGGGAAAGGGGCTACGGCAAGATCATCCACATCGCCTCCGTGGCAGGGCTAAAAGGAGAGTACCCTGAGGTCCTGGACGCCGTGGGCTATTCCGCTTCCAAGGGTGGGCTTATCGCCCTTACCCGGGATTTGGCGGTGAAATGGGGCCGGTTCGGTATTCGGGTGAACGCCTTAGCCCCTGGGTTTTTCCCCACCCGCATGACGGAGAAGGTCCTGCCCAAGGCCGAGGCCTTCCTGAAGGCCACCCTGCCCCTGGGGCGTCCCGGGAAACCCGGGGAGCTGGGAGGAGCGGTGCTTTTCCTGGCAAGCCCGGCCTCCGACTACATCACCGGGGCAATTCTTCCCGTGGACGGCGGGGCTACCGCCCTCTGAACTAGGCGAAGTGGTTCACGGGGCCATGGCCCTGACCCAAGGAAGGAGCGGTTTCCAAGGCCCGGGTGAGGTAGGCCTTGGCCTCGGCCACGGCTTCCTCCAGGGGCTTTCCCAAAGCCAGGAGGGCAGTGATGGCTGCGGAAAGGGTGCAGCCCGTGCCGTGGGTGTTACGAGTGGGAATGCGGGGGGCACGGAAAACCTGGATACTTTCCCGAGTAGCTAGAAGGTCCACCGCCTCCTTCCCCTCGAAATGGCCGCCTTTAAGCAGGACCGCCTGGGGGCCGAGGGCCAAAAGTTCCCGGGCCGCCTCCTGGGCTTCCGCCAGGGTCCGGATAGGCCGGGAAAGGAGGGCTTCCGCCTCGAGGCGGTTCGGGGTGATGAGGAAGGCCAAGGGGAAAAGCTCCCCCTTTAGGGCCTCCACGGCCTCCGGGGCGAGGAGGGGATCCCCCCCCTTGGCCACCATCACCGGGTCCACCACCAGGGGGGCGATCCCATAGCGCCTCACCCCCTGGGCCACGGCCTCCACGATCTCCGCGTTCCCCAAGGCCCCGGTCTTGGCCGCATGGATGGGGAGGTCCTCGGCCACGCTCTGGATCTGGGCGTAGACCAGCTCCGGGGGAAGAAGGTGGACCCTTTGGACCCCCAGGGTGTTCTGGGCCGTGACCAGGGTGAGGGCGCTTGCCCCGTAGACCCCGAAGCGGGTAAAGGCCTTGAGGTCGGCCTGGATCCCCGCCCCGCCCCCGGAGTCCGAGCCAGCGATGGTCAAAGCGACCTTCATACCCCCTCCAGGGCCCTACCCCGGGTCTCCACCCCCACGAGGAGGGCAAAAAGCCCCGCAAGGAGGAGGAGCCCCCCGTGGAGGGCCAAAACCCCCCCTGGCCCCAAGGGGCTAAGGAGGAGGCCCGTGAGGTAGGGGGCCAAAATCCCCCCCACCCGGCCCAAGGCCGCGGCCAGGCCCGCCCCGCTCCCCCTTAGGGCGGTGGGGAAAAGCTCCGGGGTGTAGGCGTAGATGGCCCCCCAAGCTCCCAGGTTGAAGAAGGAGAGGAGGCTCCCGAAGAGGAGGATCTCCCCCGGGCTTCCCGCCTGCCCAAGGAGGTAGGCGAAAAGGGCGGAAAGGCCGAGGAAGCCCACCAAGACCGGCCTCCGCCCTACCCGCTCCACCAGGAAGGCCGCCAGGAGGTAACCCGGAAGCTGGGCCAGGGTGATGAGGAGGACATATTCCAGGGAGCGGACCAGGGTGTAGCCCTGGGCCACGAGGAGGGAAGGAAGCCAGATGAAGGCCCCGTAATACCCCGCGTTCAGGGTCAGCCAGGCCAGGGCGATGAAGAGGGTGCGCCGGCCATAGGGGGGGCGGAAAAGGGCCCCGTAGGGCAAGGGCCTAGGGACCTCCGCGGCCTTGGGCTCAGGCAGGGGCCCCGCGAAGGCCCCCTCCCAGGCCCGGACCAGGGCCTCCGCCTCCCCCACCCGCCCCCGGGCCATGAGCCAGCGGGGGGACTCGGGGAGGGAAAGCCTCAGGTAGGCGGCGTAGAGGGCGGGAAGGGCCCCGGCCAGGAAGGCCAACCGCCAGCCGTACTCGGGCACGAGGAGGTAGCCGAGGAGGGCCGCAAGGAGCCAGCCCACGGCCCAGAAGGCCTCGAGGAGGACCACCATCCGCCCCCTGAGGCGCAAGGGGCTCCACTCGGCCATGAGGCTTGCGGCCACGGGGAGCTCAGCCCCCAGGCCAAGCCCCGTGAGGAAGCGGAAGAGGAAGACCCATGCCAAGGAGGGGGCTAGGGCGGTGAGGAGGCTTCCTAACCCTGCCAGGAAGAGGCTATAGCCGATGACGGCCTTCCGCCCCAGGCGGTCGGCAAGCCTCCCCCCCAAAGCGGCCCCCAGGAGCATCCCCAAAAGGCCCACGCTTCCCAAAAGCCCCGCCTGGACGGGGCTTAGGCCGAACTCCCGGGTGAGGGCGGGCAGGGTGAAGCCGATGAGGCCCACGTCCATGGCGTCCAGGGCCCAGCCGAGCCCCAGGAGGAAAAGGAGCCTAAGGTGGGGCCTCCCTAAGGGCAGGCGGTCCAAGCGGGCGATGGGGTCCATGGCTCTAGCTTACGGGAAGCTCCATGCGCGCCCTTCCCTTGAGGACGGCCTCCACCAGGTTCATGGGGCAGAAGGGGCCGCACATGCTGCAGGCCTTGGTCCTGGAGCCCCGCTCCTCCTTGAGGCGGCGGGCCTCCTCAGGATAAAGGCAAAGCGCGAACTGGCCTTCCCAGTCCAGGCGGTAGCGGGCCTCGGACATGCGCCGGTTCCTCTCCAAAGCCCGCGGGTTCCCCCGGGCCACATCGGCGGCATGGGCAGCGATTTTAAAGGCGATCACCCCTTCCTTCACGTGCTCAGGGGTGGGCAGGCCCAGGTGCTCCGCCGGGGTCAGGTAGCAGAGCATATCCGCCCCCATCCAACCGGCCAAGGCGCCTCCGATGGCCCCGGCGATGTGGTCGAAGCGAGCGGCGGTATCCACGGGAAGCATCCCCAGGATGTAGAAGGGAGCATGGCCCGTGAGCTTCTTCTGGATCTGCACGTTGGTGGCCACCTCGTTCAAAGGAATGTGGCCCGGTCCTTCCACCATGGCCTGCACCCCCGCCCGGCGGGCCCTTTCCACCAACTCCCCGATGGTGAGGAGCTCGGCGATCTGGGCCCGGTCGGTGCTGTCCGCCAGGGACCCCGGCCTGAGGCCGTCACCCAAGGAGAGGGTCATGTCGTAGGTGCGGGCGATGTCCAGGAGGTCGTCAAAGCGGGCGTAAAGGAGGTTCTCCTCTCCCCGGTGGAGCATCCAGGCGGCGAGAAGCCCTCCACCCCGGCTCACAATCCCCGTGGTCCGGGAGGAATTCCGGTAAACCTCCAGGTTCTTCAGGGTAACCCCCACGTGCACGGTGATGTAGTCCACCCCCTGCCGCCCGTGTTCCTCTATGACCTCGAAAAGCTCGTCCGCGGACATGTCGAAGAAGCTCTTCCGCTTGGCGGCGCGGAACTCCGCCTCATAGATGGGCACGGTGCCCAAAGGAACGGTGGCCACCTCGAGGATTCTTTCCCGGATGGCCTTCAAGTCCCCCCCTGTGGAGAGGTCCATGATGGTGTCCGCCCCGTACTGGATGGCCACCCTGGCCTTTTCCACCTCCTCCTCGAGGTTGACGTAGTCGTAGGAAGTACCCAGGTTGGCGTTCACCTTCACGCTGAGCCCTTCCCCGATCCCCTTGAAGTCCCGAAGGGTGCGGTGGTTGGGGTTCCTAGGAATCACGATCCGCCCCGACGCCACCCCTTCCCGCACAAACTCAGGGGAAACCCCCTCCTTCTCCGCCACGTAAGCCATCTCCTCGGTCACGATGCCCTTCCTTGCCGCTTCCAGCTGGGTCATAGCTACACCCCCAAAAGCTCGAGAATCCTCTTCGCCGTCCACGGGGCCAGGAGGATGCCGTTCCTTCCATGGCCCACCGCAGCCAGCACTCCCCTTTCCACCTCACCCACGAAAAGCTCTCCTACCGGCCTGTACCCCCAAAGGGCCTCCCGGAACCTGGCCCCTGCCAGCAGGGGAAAGCGCTCGTGGGCGTAGTCGGAAAGCCACCTTAGGCCGAATAGATCCACTCCTTGAGCCCATCCCTCTCGCTGGGTAGCCCCCACGTATACCCCACCCTCCCGGGGAAGGAGGTACCCTTCCCCGGCGAAAAGGGGGGCAGGAGGAGCCGGCCCCTCGAGGACCAAGGCCTCCCCCTTCAGGGGCCGGACCCCAAGGCCAAATCGGCTACCCCAGGCGCCCACGGCCAGGAGGACGAACCGGGCCTGGGCGGTAAAGGGCTCCTCCCGCCAGCGCCCTCGCACTCCCCCTTCCTTCACCTCCTCCACCTCGGCTTGAAGGAAAGGGGTTTCCATGACCTCCAAAGCTTTCAGTAAGGCCTCGCGGAGGGCCTTGGGATGGACATACCCCCCAGGGAAGGTACGCGCTCCCCTTCCACCCCGAACCGGGTAGGACAAGGACTCCTGGGCCGCTGGTTGTTTCCCTGACGGGAAAGCAGCCCAGGCCTCCTCTTCCACCTGGGACAGGGCCACCACCTGGGTGCCGCTAAACCCCGCCTCCACCTCCCATCCCTTGGCGGCAAGCTCCTCGAGGAGGCCTGGATAGTACTCTAGGCCGAAAAGGGCCGCCTCCAAAACCTCCCCGGAAAGCCCCTCGGGATAAGGAGCCAGCATCCCCGCACTGGCCAGGGTAGCCGCTCCCTCCTTACCGGCATCCAGGAGGAGGACGGAAACCCCCCGCTTCCTGAGCTCGTAGGCGGCGAGGGTTCCGATAATCCCCGCCCCCACCACCGCCACCTCTACCCTCACGGCTTAGGACCTCCCAGAGGGATGCCCTCCATGGGGCTCGAGGGGCTCGCCACCTCCCGGGGTCGCATGGGGCCGGCCAAAAAGGCTTTCCTCCCCGCCTCCACAGCCAAACGAAAGGCCTCAGCCATGGCCACGGGATCCTGGGCCTCGGCAATGGCGGTATTCACCAGCACGGCGTCCAAACCCATCTCCATCACCTCCGCCGCATGGGAGGGAAGACCAAGCCCTGCATCCACCACCACCGGGGGCAGTGAGGCCTTCTCCCGGGCGAAGAGCTCCAAAAGGGCCCGGGTCCTCACCCCCCAGCCGGAGCCGATGGGGGCCGCCAGGGGCATCACCGTAGCCGTGCCCTGCTCCGAAAGCTTCTTGGCCAGGACGAGGTCAGGAGCGATGTAGGGCAGGACCAGGAAGCCCTCATCGATGAGCATCCTCGCCGCCCTCAGGGTCTCCACGGGATCGGGGAGGAGATAGGTGGGGTCAGGGATCACCTCCAGCTTCACCCACCTCTCCCCGGTGAGGACCCGGCCCAGCCGGGCTATCCTCAACGCTTCCTCCGCCGTCCTGGCACCTGCTGTGTTGGGCAGGAGGCGCACGCCCTCTAAGGCCTCGAGGAGACCCACATGCCCGGGCATCCTGGCCTCCACCCGGCGGATGGCCACGGTGACCACCTCGGCCCCCGCAGCCTTTATGGCCTCCCGCATCACCCCGAAGTCCCGGAACTTGCCCGAGCCCAGGATAAGACGGCTTTTAAGCTCTATGTCCCCGACCTTCCAGGTGTCCATCTAGCCTCCTTGCATGAGGGTGACCACCTCCACCACATCCCCCTCCTTCAGGACGTGGTGAGGAAGCTCCCGCCCCAGGTAGGCCTCCTCGTTGAGGAGGACCGCCACCCGGGAAAGATCCACGTCCAGCTCCTCCAGAACCTCCCTGAGCGTCTTGCCCTCGAGGGGCTTAGCCTCCCCGTTAAGCCACACCATAAAGCCGCTCCCTGAATGCCTGGGCCGCCCGCTCGGGGTTCTCAGCGTCCAGGATGGCGCGGACCACCACAACTCGGCGCGCCCCGGCCTCCAAAACCTCCCCCAGGTTCTCCAGGGTGATGCCGCCGATGGCGTACCAGGGCCTCTCCCCCAGGTTCTCCCGGGCCCAGCGCACATAGCCCAGGCCCGCGGCCTGCCTCCCCGGCTTGGTGGGGGTTTCCCACACAGGGCCTATGGAGAGGTAGTCCACTCCTTCCTCGAGGGCTCTTAGGGCCTGTTCGGGAGCATGGGTAGAGCGGCCCACCATCCCCTGAAAGAAGCGCCGGGCCTCCGCGGGCGTCAGGTCCCCCTGGCCAAGGTGCACCCCATCCGCTCCCAGAAGGGCCGCCAGGTCCGGCCGGTCGTTGAGGAAGAAGGGCACCCCATACCGTCGGGCCAGGGCCAGCATCCTTTCCCCCAGGTCCAGGATGGGCCTCGCCTCCCAGTCCTTGGCCCGAAGCTGCACGACCTCCACCCCACCCGCCAGGGCCCGTTCCGTCCGATCCAGCACCTCCGCCATGGACCAACCGGGCCTCGGGGTCACCACCAGATAGAGCCTTCCCAGCAAGCTTTCACCTCCCCAGCGCATGTGCCCTACGGGTAAAGCCTCAAGCGGGTATCCAGGGCCCACGCGGCCTGGGGAAAGGTCGGTTTGTAAGGGGATTCTTCCGCATAGGCTTCCCTCCGCCGGCATTACCCGGATCAGGTTCTAAGGGTTGCTGGGATGCTTCCCGCCGGGAACAGCTTGTGAAACCCAGCTCTCAGCCCCTCCATTGGGGCACCCCTAGCCTGTCCCTTCCACTATAGCATGCGGGGCTCTCGAAAACCCGACCTGGGGAACAGGGCATATACCCTTGACTTTCACACACTCAATGGTATATCATGCCGGGCAATCCCCCGGGGAGGGGGGAAAGGAGGCGGAATGGCAGGACTCAGCGTGGAGGCCGAAGCCGAAATCCAGTATCTGGAGGCCATGATTGCCCGCCTCGAGGCGGGGGAGGAAGACCCCGAGGACTTCCGGGTCTACCGCCTGAAAAACGGCATCTACGGCATTCGGGGAAGGCCAGAGCACCACATGGTGCGCATCAAACTCCCCGTGGGCCGGGTAAGCCCGGAAGCCCTAAGGGTTCTGGCAGAGGTGGCGGAGCGGTATGCAGAAAACCGTCTGGCCCACGTAACCACCCGGCAGGCGGTGCAGCTCCACCACGTGCACCGAAGGGACGTACCCCACGTCCTCCGGGCTGTAAACAGGGTGGGCCTCACTACCCGCGAGGCCTGCGGCCACTCCATCCGAGCCATCACCTGCTGCCCGTACGCCGGAGTTTCCCCTGAGGAGCCTTTTGACGTGACTCCCTATGCCGAGGCCGCCTACCGCTACTTCCTCCGTCACCCCGTGGGGCAGAACTTGCCCCGCAAATTCAAGATTGCCTTTGAGGGGTGCGCCACAGACCATGCCCGTACCCCCATTCACGACATCGGGGTGGTGGCCGCGGTGGAGGGGGGCAAAAGGGGCTTCCGCCTTTATGTGGGCGGGGGCTTAGGAGCGGCTCCCATGAGCGCGGAACTTTTGGAACCCTTTACCCCAGAGGAGGACCTCCTCCCCACCATGCTGGCCATCATCCGCCTCTTTGACCGCCACGGTAACCGCAAGGTCCTAACCCAAGCCCGGCTCAAGTTCCTGGTAAAGAAGTGGGGAATTGCCGCCTTCCGCGAGGCGGTAAGGGAGGAAAGGCGGATCGTGAAGCTCACCGCAAGCGGTGAGGACCTAAAGGCCTGGCAACCTCCCCAGGACCTCCCACCCCCAAGCCTTCCCCCCCCTCCCAGGAAGCCCTTCTCCTTCGCTCCCGGGTTTGATGCCTGGCGCCGCACCAACCTCGTTCGTCAAAAGCAAGAGGGCTACTACACCGTGGCCGTGCGCCTTCCCCTTGGGGATATCACCCCGGAAGGGCTCAGGGCGCTGGCGGATATCGCCGAAACCTACGCTGGAGAAATAAGGAGTGCCATCAGCCAGAACTTACTCCTTCGCTTCGTGCCCGAGGACGCTTTGGGTGGGCTTTACGAAGCCCTGTTGCGGGTGGGCCTGGCCCATCCTGAGGCCCACACCATCCTGGACATAACCCGCTGCCCTGGAGCTGACACCTGCAACCTGGCCATCACCCGCTCCCGGGGACTGGCGCAGGCCCTGGAAGCGCACCTCCACACCCTTCCTCTGACCCATGATCCAGCGGTGCGGTCCATTAGCATCAAGATCTCCGGTTGCCCCAACTCCTGCGGTCAACACCACATAGCCGATATCGGCCTTTACGGCTCAAGCCGTAAGGTAGGGGAAAACGAAATTCCTCACTACACCCTCCTCCTGGGGGGGCGCACCCGGGAGGGGGAGGCCCGTTTTGGCCAAGTAGTGGCTCGGATTCCTGCCCGGCGCACTCCTGAGGCGGTGGAAAGGATCCTGAAGCGCTACCAGGAGGAACGGGAGCAGGGCGAAAGTTTCCAGGCTTATTTGGACCGGGTGGGGGCCGCCTCCTTCAAGCCCCTCCTCGAGGACCTCCAGACTATTCCTTCCTATGAGGAAGCCCCAGAGTACTACCAGGATCTGGGGGCGGAAGGGGAAACCTTCCGGGTGCAGCTAGGCCGTGGGGAGTGCGCGGTGTAAGGGAGGTTGGGGATGCGCATCGCCTATGCCGGTCTCAGGAGGAGGGAAGAGTTCAAATCCCTGGCCACAAAGCTAGGCTTAATCCCCCTCCTTCTCCCTGTTCAGGCCACGGAAAAGGTACCCGTTCCCGAATACCAGGACCATCTCCGGCGGCTGGGAGAAGGCGTGGATCTCTTCGTGGCCACCACCGGGATAGGGGTAAGGGAGCTTATGGAAGGAGGGCGGGTTTTGGAACTAGACCTGAAGGGGAGCCTGGAGAAAGCCCTCCGCTTGGCCCGGGGGACCAAGGCCGCCCGGGTACTCGGGGACCTAGGGTTTGCCCCTCATGGGGTAGGAGACGGGACCACACCAAGCCTCCTGCCTCTCCTACCCCAAGGGCCTGGAGTGGCCGCCCTCCAGCTTTACGGCAAGCCCCTACCCCTCCTGGAACAGGCCTTGGAGGAAAGGGGCTATGCGGTTCTCCCCCTCATGCCTTACCGCCACCTGCCGGACCCTGAGGGAATCCGCCTTCTGGAGGAGACCATTTTGGCCAAAGAGGTGGAAGCGGTAGCCTTTGTAGCCGCCATCCAGGTGGAATTCCTGTTTGAGGGAGCCCAGAACCCCTCGGACCTAAGGAAAACCTTCCAGCACGAGGTAAAGGCCCTGGCCGTGGGCCGGGTTACCGCGGATGCCTTAAGGGAGTGGGGGGTGCAGCCCTTCTACGTGGATGAGCAGGAGCGGCTAGGAAGCATGCTCCAGGGCTTCTTACGCCTGTACCGGGAGGTGGCATGACCTACTTTCCCCTCATGCTGAACCTGAGGGACAGGCCGGTTCTCCTAATCGCCGGCGGCCCGGAGACGGGGGCCAAGCTCCAAGCCCTCTTGGAGGCCCAGGCCCAGGTTACCGTCCTGGCCGAGGAGGACCATTGGAATCTGGCGGACTTGGCCAAGGAGGGAAGGATCCGCTGGCTTCCCCGAGGTTATCGGGAAGGGGACCTCGAGGGCTTCTTCCTGGTGGTGAGCCATCCCCGGGACAAGGGGATCCATCCCCAGGTAAAGGCAGAAGCGGAAAGGCGAAGAGTGTTTTTGGTGGCGGTGGACGACCCGAAAAACGCCACCGCCATCCTCCCCGCCGTGGTGCGAAGGGGGGAGTTGGTGGTGGCCCTTTCCACCTCTGGGGCTGCCCCTGCCTTGGCGGTGCGCCTAAAGGAGCGTTTTCTTCGGCTTTTGGGTCCAGAGTACGGGGAACTTGTAGCCTATCTGCGCCGCCTTAGGCCACGGATAGCGGAGATCCCCTGCTTCGAAGAGCGCAAGCGGCTTTGGTACCGCCTAGTGGATTTGGCCTTAGAGGAACTTGACCTGGATCCGGAGGCCGGCCTGACCAGGGCCAAGGAAAAGGTGGAGGAAGTGCTTGCGGAGGTCCAGCCATGGACAAGGTAACAAGCGCCAAGGCCCTTATCCGGGACGCCCTAGCAGAAGGCCAAAGGCCCTGCTTCACGTGCAGTTTCCAAGCAGAGGACGTGGTGGTGCTCCATCTCCTCTTGGAGGAGAAACCCGACATCCCCGTTCTCTTCCTGGACACCGGCTACCACTTCCCGGAGGTCTACGCCTACCGGGATGCCCTAAAGGAGAAGCTTGGCTTCCAGCTCATCAACCTCTCCCCAAGCCTTTCCCGGGAGGAGCAGGAACGCCTCTACGGGAAGCTCTACGAGACCGACCCCACCCGCTGCTGCCAGATCCGCAAGGTGGACCCGCTATTCCGGGCCCTCGAGGACTACGACACCTGGTTCACAGGGCTTAGACGGGAGCAGTCCCCCACCCGGGCCCACCTGAAGCCCCGGGAGGAAGCCATCCTAAAAAGCGGCCACCGCCTCATCAAGGTAAACCCCCTCTACGATTGGACCCTGAAGGAGGTCTTCGCCTATCTGGCTGTGGCCGATCTCCCCCACCTTCCCCTTTATGACCAAGGCTACCTCTCCATCGGCTGCGCTCCCTGTACGGCTAAGCCCCTAGACCCCAAGGACCCCCGCTCCGGCCGTTGGGCGGGCAAGGGCAAGCTGGAGTGTGGAATCCATCTCCACCCAAAGGAGGCATAGATGGCCTTTCTTCTGGGCTTCCTCATCGCCTTCGCCATCGGGATCACCGGGGTGGGGGCCGGCACCATCACCGCCCCCCTCCTCATCCTGGGCCTGGGCCTTTCCCCGGAGATCGCGGTGGGCACGGCCCTTCTCTTCGGTTTTCTGGTCAAGGTTCCCGCCGGCGCCGTCTACCTCTTTAGGCGCCAGGTGGCGGGTAGGGTGCTGGGCCTCCTCCTTTTGGGGGGGCTCCCCGGGGTCCTGCTGGGCAGCCTCCTCCTGGTTCACCTTAAGGGGGCCAAGGACATGGTCCTCCTCCTGGTGGGGCTCACCGTGGTGGTTTCAGCGGGACTTGGGCTCTACCGGAGCCTAGCCCGGCTAACCCTAAGCCGGGAACGGCCCTGGCTCCTGCCTCCCGCCGCCTTCGGGATTGGCCTCGAGGTGGGCTTCTCCTCGGCAGGAGCAGGGGCCCTGGGCAGCCTCCTCCTGCTCTACGCCACCCGCCTTACCCCCCAGCAGGTGGTGGGCACGGACATCCTCTTCGGCCTGGTCCTCTCCCTGGTGGGGGGTGGGGTGCACCTCCACTTCGGCCAGGTGGACCCAAAGCTCCTCCTTTCCCTAAGCCTAGGAGGGATCGTGGGGGCCAGCCTGGGGGCCCTCGTGGCCACCCGCGTGCCCAAGCAGCCCTTCCGGGTAGCCCTCCTCCTCTGGCTTCTCTTCATCGGTGCTCAGCTGGTCTGGCGGGGGGTGGCCCATGGCTAAGGTCTACCTGGTGGGAGCCGGGCCAGGAGATCCCGACCTCCTCACCCTCAAAGCCCACCGGCTCTTGAGGGAAGCCCCCGTGGTCCTGTACGACCGGCTGGTAGATGGCAGGATCCTTTCCCTAATAACCGGAAAAAAAGTGGATGTGGGCAAGAGGGAGGGGGAAAGCGGTAAGCAAGAAACCATTCACCGCCTCTTGCTTCATTACGCCCGGGCCTTTCCCTATGTGGTCCGGCTTAAGGGAGGTGACCCCTTCGTCCTTGGCAGAGGCGGGGAAGAGGCCCTCTTCCTGGCTACCCATGGGATAGAGGTGGAGGTGGTGCCTGGCGTGAGCAGCATCCTGGCCACGGGGCTTCCCCTTACCCACCGCGGTTTGAGCTCAGGGTTCGCTGTGGTCTCCGGCGTCCTGGAGGATGGGGGTTACCCGGACCTGAGGGCGTTTGCCCAGGTACCCACCTTGGTGGTCCTCATGGGGGTGAAGAGGCGAGCGTGGATCGCCAAGGAGCTTATCCGCCTCGGCAGAAGGCCGGATGAGCCCACCCTCTTTGTTATGGAGGCCACCACCCCAAGGGAAAGCAGGGTGCCGGCCACCCTGGAAGACGTGGCGGAGGGGAAGGTCGAGGTGGCCGCCCCAGCGGTCTGGGTGATCGGCAAGGTGGTGGAGGTCTTTGACATTCTCCAAAAAACACCACAGGCTTGGGCCCTTGCGGAGGTTTGACCATGGCGGAAACCCTACCCCAGGTGACCATTGGCGAGGACGAGCGGCTGGACCTAGAAAACCTGGCCACGGGAGCCTTCCACCCTGTGCGAGGCTTTATGACTCGGGAGGAAACCCTTTCCGTGGCCCAGGAAATGCGCCTTCCTTCGGGAGAGGTTTGGACGATTCCCATCCTCCTCCAGCTCCAGGAGCGACCCCGGGTGGACAAGGGGGATCAGGTGATCCTCATGCACCGGGAAAAGCCGGTGGCCCTTCTCCAGGTAGAGGACGCCTACGAGCTGGACCTCAAGGCCCTGGCCCGCCAGGTGTTCGGTACGGAAAGCGAGGCCCACCCCGGGGTGAGGAAGCTCCTCGCCAAGGGGCCCTACGCCCTTGGGGGGCGGGTGGAGGTGCTGGCCTGGAGACCCCGGTCTGCACAGCTGGAGAAGACCCCTGAGGAGATGCGGGCCTTCTTCCGGGAAAAGGGCTGGAAGAGGGTGGTGGCCTTTCAAACCCGCAACGCCCCCCATCGGGCCCACGAGTACCTAATCCGGTTGGGACTGGAGCTGGCCGATGGAGTTCTAGTCCATCCCATCCTGGGTGCCAAGAAAGAGGACGACTTCCCCACAGAGGTCATCGTTAAGGCTTACCAAGCCCTCATAGAAGGCTTTTTGCCCCGGGAACGGGTGGCCCTGTTTGGCCTTGCCACCCCGATGCGCTACGCCGGCCCCCGGGAAGCGGTATTCCACGCCCTTGTGCGCAAGAACTTCGGGGCCACCCACTTCCTGGTGGGCCGGGATCATGCAGGGGTAGGAGATTTTTACGATCCTTACGCAGCCCACCGCATCTTTGACCAGCTTCCCCCCTTGGGCATCGAGATCATAAAGGTGGGGGCTGTCTTCCACTGCCCCGTCTGTGGGGGTATGGCCTCGGAGAGAACCTGTCCAGAAGGGCACCGGGAAAAGCGGCTAAGCATCAGCATGACCAAGGTACGAGCCCTCCTGAGGGAGGGCAAGACGCCACCCCTCGAGCTGGTGCGGCCCGAACTCCTCCCGGTTCTGAGGGAAGGCTTCTGATGCCATCCTGCCTGGCTCCGTTCGTAGGCCGTACCGTTTTGCGGGGGTTGTTTTGTGCGTTGGGGTACCCTATGCCGAGTGTGGCGGCTTCTTGTGCTTTGATTCACGATTCACCACGCTTGTGCCCTCCCTCTCCGCTAACCTTCTGCAAAAAGCGCGCAACCCCTCGAGGCCAGGCCGGCAGGTACAGGTGGACAAAACTCCCCAGCACCCGCCCATCCGTATAGCCCTCCCTCTCCCCCGTATCCAGCCGCCGCCAAGCAGCCATCGGAGAAGGCTCCATCCGGGCATAGTGGAACTCGTGCCCCTTAACCACCTCCCCCCTTCGCGCCCAGGGGTTATCCCTTAAGGCCTCCACCTCCCGGTAGCCCAGCACCGGATGCTGGGCCATACGGGCTTCCCCGGGAACCAAGCCCACCATGGGGAAAACGTTTCCCTCCACCCAAAGCCCCTGGGAGAGGTACATGTACCCCCCGCACTCGGCCACGATGGGGCCGGGAAAACGGCGGATAGCCTCCCTTATGGCCCGGTTTTCCGCAAGCTCCCGGGCGTAGAGCTCGGGGTAACCGCCCCCCAGGAGAAGGGCCTGGGCCTCGGGCAAAGCCGGGTCCTCTAAAGGGCTAAAGGGAACAAGCTCAGCCCCCAGGGCCTCCAAAAGCTCCAGGGCCTCAGGGTAGTAGAAGCGGAAGGCCTTATCCCACGCGTAGGCCACCCGGACCCGGGGAGGCCTCCTATCGGGAAGGAAGGGCAAGGCCTCGGGCAGGGGCGGGGCAGCGGCAGCCAGGCGCAGGATTCCTTCAAGATCCACCTGGAGAGCCCGGGCCAGGGCCTCGAGGGGCGGCCGCACCTCCCCCGCCAGCACCAGGCCCAGGTGGCGCTCGGGGACTTCCAAACTAGGATCCTGTGGAAGCCAGCCCAAAAGGGGCAGGCCCACCTGGGACAGGGCCTCCCGCAAAAGCTCCGCGTGACGGGCCGAGCCCACCCGGTTGGCAAAGACCCCCACCACCTGGACCGCGGGGTCAAAGGTGCGAAAACCCTGGACCAAAGGGGCGATGGAGCCCGCCATGGCGGAGGCATCCACCACCAGGACCACGGGAGCCCGCAAGAGCCTGGCTACCTGGGCGGTGGAGCCCTCCTTTCCCAAGGGGTCTTTGCCATCGAATAGACCCATCACTCCCTCCACCAAGGCCAGGTCCGCCCCCTTAGCCCCGTGCTGGAAGAGGGAAAGGAGCCCCGAGGGGTCCAGGAAAAAGCCGTCCAGGTTGTAGACCTTCCGCCCGGAGGCGGCCTCGAGGTGGGTGGGATCCACGTAGTCGGGCCCCACCTTGAAGGGTTGCACCTTCAGGCCCCGTTCCCTCAGGGCCAAAAGAAGGGCTAGGGCCACCGTGGTCTTCCCTGCCCCCGAATGGGGGGCTCCCAGGACCAGCCGGGGAAGGCTAAGCATGGCTTTAGCTTGGGGAAAGGTTTCTTAGCATTCGGGCCGCTTCTTCCTGGGCCCTTTGCAGAAACATCCCCACCTCCACTCCTTCCGCCTGGGCCAGGGCCTCGAGGTAGGCGTGCAAGTAACTTTCGGAGATGAGGGTCATCACGGTGAAACCCAGCCTCCGCCAAGCATCCGCCAAGGCCTCCGCCTCCCCTTGCGGGAGGGTTTGGCGGGCCAGGCGGGAGACGGTATCCACCACCCAGTTCCACATGGCGGCCATCATGGCGTTGGTCACCCCCCGGCGTACGTGCACCAGCCCCACCAGGGTCTGCCAGGCGAAATACTGCCCGTTAAAGGGGCCCTCCACCGTGCGCAGGTACCAGTCCCTTAGGGTCTTCTCCCGGGCTGGCCTTTCCCCTTCCCGGAAGATGGCCCGGGTGGCGGGGTGGGCGAAGAGGGTGTCGTAGAAGCCCTGGACCACGGCGTCCACCCAAGACCTCATGGCCTCCTTGTGGCGGGCAAAGGTCTTGGTATCCTCGAGGGGGCGGAAGCGAGCCTGAGGAGGAAGCTGGGACCAGAACTCCTGGGCCAAAGCGTAAAAACGGCCGAGGCTCTTGTCGGTCATGGGTACCATAGTAACGACTCCCCGGACTAAAGTCCAGGGCTTCTCGGGGTGTTTCCCTGCGGGAAAGCACGCAGGGTCTCCCCCGAAGGCCCCGTCCAGGCCTTTGCCAGGATGTTTTGAGCGGCGGCCACATCCCGGTGGAGAAGCGCCCCACACTGGGGACAGGTGTACGCCCGCACCCAGAGAGGCTTCTTCTCCCTATGGCCGCACACCGGGCAGTCCTGGCTGGTGTACTTGGGGTCTACCTTGATGACTCGCCTACCAGCTAAAACGCTACCGCTTGCGCGGTGAGCCGCCGCTTTGTAGGCGAGGATTTGTAGAAAAGCCGCCCAGCCCGCGTCGTGTATGCCTTTGGCAACGTAGGAGCGGGAGAGAGCAAGGATGTTCAGGTCTTCGTGGACGATGGTTCCGTAGCGGTTTACGAGCCTCCTGGCGAGTTTGTGGTGGAAGTCTTTGCGCTGGTTGGCGATCTTGCGGTGGAGCTTGGCTACCTTGAGCCTGGCCTTCTTCCTGCCGCTCTTTCCCTTCTTCTTCCGGGAAAGCTCCCTTTGGGCCTTGGCCAGCTTCTCCTCGGCTTTCTGGAAGTGGCGGGGAGCCTCTACCATCTCCCCCTCCGAGGTAACGAGGAAGTGGGGGTTGGTGCCCAGGTCTATGCCGATGGCCTCCTCGCTTGGAGGCAAAGGCTTGGGGTCCACCTCGGTGATGAAGATGATGTACCAATGCTCGCCTTCCCGCTTAACCGTCGCCGTCTTGATCTTCCCTTCCAAAGGGCGGTGGAGCTTAACCTTGACGGAGCCAATCCCGTGGCTGCTTTCCCGTCAGGGAAACACCTTGAGGAGTACACGCCTTTCCCCATCCTGGAGCTTGACCCCGGTAGTCCCGGCCTGGGGGAAGGTAAAGGAGTCGTAGCGCCCCTTCCCCTTGAAGCGAGGGTAGCCTGCCTTACCCTTCTTGGCCTTGAGCCTCCGGAAGAAGCCCTGGAAGGCTTTGTCCACCCGGTGAATAACATCCTGGAGCACCTGGGAGTGGACCCTTTTGTACTGGGGCAGTTCCTCTCGTATCTGGGGCAGGCACCTCTTCTGTTGGTAGAGGCCGACACTTTTCCCGGCCTTCTTGTAAGCATCCCTACGCTCCTGCAAGGCGGCGTTGTACAGCTCACGGCAAAGCTCAAGGGTGCGCTCCAGGTCTTTCACCTGGGGCTTGGTGGGGTAAAGGCGGTATTTGAAGGCTTTACGCATGGCTGGCTTCTTCTACACAGTACCAAATCCGTGTCCACCTGTGGTGGACGTGGGGGAGCTATGCGGCCGCGTGCGGCCGCAATCCCCGGTTTGGTCAGCCTGTGTCACGCGTTAGCGTATCTTGAGGGCTATCTTGGAAACCGGGGGATTATAGCTCCCCCACACCCCCACTTTTCTCTAACCCTTGATCCGGCTATGACACAGGGTGCCTAGCCTACTCTTGGAGGTGAGCCATGAAGCGAAGGGATATCCTCAAAGGCGGTTTGGCGGCAGGAGCCCTGGTCCTTCTCCCCAAGGGTGGAGCCCAGGGAGCACCCCAGAACGTTCCCAGCCTCGGCCGGAGGTACCGGAACCTCATT
>NZ_ATNI01000048.1:0-43142 GCF_000511705.1 Thermus sp. NMX2.A1 | reverse complement strand
GCATGGGGCATGCGCTTCCTTTTTTTCTCCTAACCTTAAGCCTAAGCTTATCCCCCTTTGCCCGGGCCCAGGAAGACCCCGTGGTGGCCCAGGTGGGGCCCGAACACATCACCAAAAGCCAGTTTGAGCTCCGCTTTGGCCTCTTCGCCAAAAGCGCACTCCGGCAGCTTGGCCTCCCCGACTCGGAGGAAACCCGCGCCCTCCTGGCGCAGTACCGGGCTCCATACCTGGAGGCCCTGGCGGAGGAGCGGGCGCTTCTTTTGCTGGCCAGGCGCCAGGGGTTCTGGCCCCTACCCGACAGCGTGGAGGCCCAGGTGGCGGAGCTCGTGAAGGCCTTTCCCGAGGAGGAGGCCCTGCGGAAGGCCCTGGAAGGGGCAGGGGTGCCCGACCTGGCCACCTACCGCACCCTCCTGGCCGAGGCCATGGCCCTCGAGGCTCTGGAAGCCCATTACCGCATGGAGCTTAAGGTTTCCCCAGCGGCCCTGAAGGCCCTTTGGCTCCTTTCCCCGGAGTACCGCCACCCCGCCCTCTACTGCGCCCGGCACATCCTGGTGCCCACCCTCGAGGCGGCCAAGGAGGTCCTGGCCCGCCTGGCCAAGGGGGAGGCCTTCGCCCAGGTGGCCAAGGAGGTTTCCCAGGACCCGGGCTCCAAGGAAGCCGGGGGGGATCTCGGCTGCGAGCCGGAAGGCACCTACATCCCCGCCTTTGAAAAGGCCCTGCTGGCCCTGAAGCCCGGGGAGGTTTCCCCTCCCCTGGGGACGGAGTTTGGCTTCCACGTGATCCTCCTGGAAAGGCTGGTACCCCCGGGCCGCTACCCCTTGGAGGAGGTGGCGGAGGAGCTGGCCCAGGGGGTGAAGGACAAGGCCTGGGAAAGGCTGGTCAAGTTCCTGATCCGCCCCTATCCCATCACCCTTTTCCCCGAGCGCCTATAGGGTTAGGAGGAGGGCCGCATCCCCCCTTGGGGCAGGGGCCAAGGCCAGGGCCTCCCCGGGGGCGTAGATGCCGCTTTGCCCCTCAAAGGTGAGGCCCAGAATCTGGCCGTTCAGCATGGGGTTCAGGAGGAGCCGGAGGTGTTCCCGGCCCACAAGCCTCTCCTGGGCGGAAGCCCTCCAGACCTCCCCTTCCCTTCGGGATCCATCCCAGGGCCAGGGGCGGTCCCAGGGGGCGGGGTTGGCGGAGGGTTGCAGGAGAACCTCCGCCCCCAGGGCGTCCAGCCGGGCCAGGTACCGCTCGAAAAAGCCGTCCAGACAGATGAGGATGCCCACCCTGCCCGCCGGGGTTTCCACCAGGTGGGGGCCGAAGGTGCCCCGCCTGAGCCAGCGCTCAGGGGGTGTGAGTTCCATCTTGGGCACCTGGGCCAACAAGCGGCCTTCGGGGTTGAGGAAAAGGGCGAGGTTCTGAAAAAGGGGCGTGCGGGCGAACCGCCCCCGGGCCAGCTCCTCCTCGTAGGGCGGGGAGAGCAGGGTGCCCGCCAGAAGATAGGTGCCGAAGGCCCGGGCGGCCTCCGCCATTACCTGCTGGAAAACCCCGTAGGCCCGCCGGGCCCGCCTCCAGGGGAGAAGGGGGTTTTTCAGGAGGTCCCTGGGATGAAAATCCCCCTCCAGGTGGAGGAGGAGGGGAAGCCCAAAGAGCTCCGGGAAGGCAACCAGGCGGGGAGAGGAAGTGCCCTCGAGGCTTTCCAGCAAGGAGAAGACCCGCTCCCGGAAGGCCTCCTCCGTGCGGTAAAAGTCCGGCTTGACCTCCGCCTGGATGGCCAAGAGGGTGCGGAAGCGCACCCCTTCAGTCTAATGCCCCTGGGCCAGGCTCTGGGCCACGATGAAGGCCCCCATGGCCACCAGGAAAAGGGCAAACCCCCGCCGCAGGTCCCCCTGGGGTAGCCGCACCGCCAGCCGGCTACCCAGGAAGCTTCCCAGGGTTCCCACCCCAACGAAGAGGAGGGCCACCCCGTAGTTGACGGCCAGGCCCAGCTCGGGCAGAAGGTGCAGGTACTTGTAGAAGCCGGCGAAGGACTTGAGGGCGATGATGAAGAGGCTGGTTCCGATGGCCAGGTGCATGGGAAGCCGTCCCAAAAGGACCAGGGCGGGCACTATGAGAAAGCCCCCACCCACCCCCACGAAGCCGGTGAGGGCCCCTACCACTAGCCCGTCCAGGACGATCTTCCAGGGCTTGCGGCACCCTTTGCCCTCGGCCCTTAGGGGGCTTGGCCGGGCCATGAAGTAGGCGGCAAGAAGCATCACCAGGGCGAAGGTGAGAAGCTGCACCTCCCCGGAAACGAAGCGGGAAAGCCAGGCCCCCAGGTAGGTGCCCGCCATGCCCGGAAGGCCGAAGAAGAGCACGTTGCGCCAGTCCACCAGGCCCCTTAGGGCGTAGGGCAGGGCTCCCAGAAGGGCGATCCCTCCCACGATGAGTAGGCTTTCGGCGATGGCCTGCTTGGGAGGCTCCCCCAGGAGGTAGACCAGCACGGGCACGGTAAGAATAGACCCCCCTGAGCCCAGTAGCCCCAGGGAAACCCCGATGAGAAGAGCGCCAAGAAGGGCCAGACTCATCGCTCGATCGGCAAGCCCGCGCCCATCCAGGCGTAGGTGCCCCCCTCTAGGTTGTACACCCGTTCCCCGGGGAAGCCCTGGCCCACCAGGAAGTCCGCCGCCACCCCCGAGCGGTTGCCGGAGTTGCAGACCAGGAGGATGGGCCGGTCCTTGGGCAGGTCCTTAAGCCTTTGCGGCAGGGAGGAGAGGGGGATGTTCACCGCTCCGGGCACGTGTCCATCGGCGTACTCCCAGGGCTCCCGCACGTCCACCACCAAGGCTTCCTGCAAAAGCTTTTCCGCCTCGTGGGGGCCCACCTCCTGGTACGGGGTGGCGGTGTAGCCCACCTCCACCGGGCTGGTGTCCACGGGGAGGCCTGCCCTGTACCAGCGGACGATGCCCCCCTCGAGGTTGTAGATGTTCCCGTAGCCCTGGGCGGTGAGCCAGGCGGCCGCCTGCCAGGAGCGGTTTCCCGTGCGGCAGTAGAGGACCACGGGCCGGTCCTTGGGGATCTCCCCGTAGCGGGCCATGAACTCGGAAAGGGGCACTAGGCCTGCCCCGGGAATCCGGGCCTGGGCGTACTCCTCCACCTCCCGCACATCGATGAACGCCACGCCCTGGTCGTAGAGCTCTTTGGCTTCCTCTGGGCTCAGGTCCTTGACCTCGGCTTCGTACATGTTTACCTCCTTGGGATGTTTGGGGGACTGGGGCAGAACCCCAGTTCCCCGGCGCTACACTCAGGCGCTTACCAGCTCCTCGCCCTTCTCCACCGGGAAGCTGGCTTCCTGCCAGGCCCTAATCCCCCCGGTGAGGTTCAGGGCATTCCTGAAGCCATGGGACAAGAGGGCGCTGATGGCGGTGCTGGAGCGGTCCCCGCCCACGCAGTGCACGATGAGGGGCCTCTCCTTGGGGAGCTTGTCCAGGTGGGCGAGGACGCGGCCGGCATGGATGTTGAGGGCCCCAGGGATGTGCCCGGCCAGGTACTCGTCCCGGCCCCGCACGTCCAGGATCACCGCCTCGCCCCGCTCCCAGAGGGCCTTGGCCTCCCGGGCCGTGATCTGGGGTACGGTTTCCAGCTCCCCGTCCGCATACCCCTGGAGGCCCGGGATATACCCCACCACCTCGTCCAGGCCAATGCGGATCAGGGCCCGGGTCAGGGCCTCCACCTCGGAGGGATGGGCCAGGAGGATCAGGGGCCGGTCGTAGGGAAGAAGCCAGCCCGCCCAGGTGGAGAAGTTCTTTCCGGCAGGGATGTTGATGGCCCCCCGGATGTGCCCCCCGGCGAAGGCGAACTTGTCCCGGGTGTCCACCAGGATGGCCCCCTCCCTCAGGTACCGGTCAAACTGGGCCTTGGTGAGGCGGCCCGGGTGGGGGATGCCTCCCAGGATGGGCATGCCGTCCCGGTTGAGCCGCTTCATCTCCTTGAAGTAGGTGGGGGCTTCCGGCTGACCGGCGAGAAGCGCTTTTACGAAGCCCTCCTCATCGTCTTTTTCCAGGTACTCCGCCCACCAGGCGTGCCGCCTCTCGTAGCCCACGGTGGTGGCGGGAAGGGCCCCCAGGGCTTTGCCGCAGGCGGAACCTGCCCCGTGGCCTGGCCAGACCTGCACGTGGTCGGGAAGGGTGAGGAACTTCTCCTTGAGGCTTCGGAACATGCGCCGGGCCCCGGGCAGGGCGGTGCCCTTGATGCCGGCAGCCTCCTCCAGAAGGTCCGGCCGGCCGATGTCCCCCACGAAGACGAAGTCGCCCGTGAGGAAGAGGAGGGGTTCGTCCGTTACCGCCCCGTCCGCCACCAGGAAGGAAAGGTGCTCCGGGGTGTGGCCCGGGGTGTGCACGGCCTTCACCCGGATATTCCCCACCCTAAACTCATCCCCATCCCTGAGGAGGACATGGGAGAAGCCCTCCAGTCCTTTGTACTTCCAGTTCTCGTCCCCTTCGTCCGAGAGGTACAGGGTGGCCCCGGTGGCCTTGGCCAGCTCCCGGGCTCCCGAGAGGTAATCGGCGTGGATGTGGGTTTCGGCGATGGCGGTGATGCGCAGGCCCAGGCTTTCCGCCAGCTCCAGATAGGTGTCCACGTCCCGCTTGGGGTCCACCACCAGGGCCTCCCCGGTGGCGGCGCATCCCAGGAGGTAGCTCATTTGGGCCAAGCCTTCCTCGTAAATCTGCCTGAAAACCATGGCTTCACCTCCGGTATGGGACTATTGTCCCCACGCCGCTACGATACCCTATGGGGGTACTAGGTGTCAACCGGGACAGCGTGCACGGAGGTCTATTCTTTACGGGACACATCTGCTATATTCAACAAAGGATGTACCCCTACGGGGGTATCCGGGAGGATACGATGGCGCTACTGGGACCTAAGGAGCAGGAGATGGTACGCGAGCGGCTTTCCAACCTGGTGCGGGATGTGGAGCTGGTGCTTTTCACCGACACCTCCACCCTGATCGCCCCGGGTAAGGAGCCCTGCCTGTACTGCAAGGAAACCAAGCAGCTTTTGGAGGAGCTGGCCGCCCTTTCGGATAGGCTTCACCTGGTGGTCTACGACCTGGCCACCCCCGAGGGCAAGGAGAAGGCCAAGGAGTACAGGGTGGAGGATCCCCCCACCCTGATCCTGCGGGAGAAGGGCTCCGAGGCCATTAACCTGCGCTACCGGGGTATCCCGGCGGGGTACGAGTTCGCAAGCCTCCTCGAGGACATAGAGATGCTGGGCCGGGATGGCCACGGCCTGCCGGAAAACGTGGTGGAGGAGCTCAACAACCTCCCCGAGGAGGTGGTGCTCCAGGTCTTCGTCACCCCCACCTGCCCCTACTGCCCGCAGGCGGTGCGCACCGCCCACCGCATGGCTTACGCTTCCCCTAAGGTCTGGGGCGAGATGATCGAGGCCAACGAGTTCCCTGCCCTTTCCGAGCGCTACCACATCCACGGCGTACCCGACACCGTCATCAACCACGGAAAGGAGCGGATTTTGGGCGCCCAACCCCTTTCCCAGTTCCTCCAGGCCATACAAAGGGCCGTGGGGGTGAGGGCCTAAGGTGAATCGCCGCGCCCTCCTTGGCCTTTTCGCCCTTCCCCTAGTCCTCGCCGCCTGTGGGCCCAAGGGGAGCTACCAGGATGTGGATCCAGGAGAGCTTTACCGGGCCCTCGAGTCCGGGGCCTGGGTGGTGGACGTGCGCACCCCCCAGGAGTTCGCCCAGGGCCACGTGCCGGGCGCGGTAAACCTGCCCCTTCAGGAGATCGCCGCCTGGGCCGACAAGCTCCCCAAGGACAAGCCCGTCTACCTCTACTGCCGTAGCGGCAACCGCAGCCGCCAAGCGGCGGAGTACCTGAAGAAAAAGGGGTACACCAACCTCTACAACCTGGAGGGCGGGGTTTTGGCCATTGAAAGGGCGGGTTTTCCTCTGGTTCGCTGATGGATGCTATCCAGATCGGACCCTTCGCCATCCCCTGGGTCAGGTTCCAGGTGTTCCTGGCCCTTTTGGCCCTGGTGGCGGTGGCCGAGGTGGCGGCACGTCGGGTGGATCGCCGGCTGGCCCTCTGGGTGTACAACGCTATTTTGCTGGGCTTTGTGGGGGCGCGGCTTGGCTTTGTGCTGGAAAACGCTTCGGTGTTCGCCAGGGATCCCCTTTCCGTCCTTTACGTTTGGCAAGGAGGTTTTACTCCCCTTTGGGGTATCCTGGCTGCGGGAGGGTACACGCTGATGGCTTTGCCCAGGAACCTTTGGCGGTATGCCCTGTTCTCTGCGTTGGCAGCCGGTTTGGTCTTCGGGGTCTTCCAGGTGCAGAGGCGAGGGGGGGAGGAGGTGCGGCTGCCCTCGGTCACCCTCGCCACCCTGGGGGGTACCCCGGTGAACCTCCAGGACTTCCGGGGGAAGCCTTTGGTCCTGAACCTCTGGGCTACCTGGTGCCCTCCTTGCCAGCGGGAACTACCCATGATGGTGCGCCTGAGCCAGGAGCACCCCGAGGTGCGCTTCGCCTTCGCCAGCCAGGGGGAGGGACCGGCGGTGGTGCGGAGCTTTTTAGAGGAAGAGAAGCTGGCCCCCGAGTGGGTTCTCCTGGATCCGGAAACCCAGCTTTCCCAGGTCCTGAAGACCCAGGGCCTTCCCACCACCTTTTTCTTTGACCGGGAGGGGCGCCTGGTGGCCCGGCACCTGGGGGAGCTTTCCGAGGCCCTCCTTTTGGGCTACCTCCGGGTTTTGCGCTAGCTTCCCGCGGAAAGCAGGGTTTCCTTTTCCCCCACCACTGTCTTCAGGTGCACCGGCCGGCCCCACAGGCGGTAGAGGTTCTCCAGCACCGCCTGGGTCTTTTTCAGGTCCAGCTCCACGCCCTCGTAGGCGTGTTCCAGAAGGAGCTCTCCCCGGTTCCCGTAGTTGGCGTCCACCAGCTCCACGATGGGGTAGCCCCCGTTGGTGAGGCGGAAGAGGAGGGCCTTCTTGGCCTCGGCGAAGCGGGGAAGGTCCTCGGGGTTGAGGAGCCTCTGCCTGAGGGCGAACTCGGGGGTCAGGAAGCTATCCAGGAAGCTCAGGTCCGTGTGGACGGTGCGCACCTGGAAAAGCTGCTTGAGCCCCAGGCCGGTGGGCCTCTCGTAGGTGAGCCGCTCCCCTAGGGGCAGGGCCTCGTACTCGGGGCCGAACCGCCCCTTATCCCAGCGTTCCTCCACCTCCTTTAGGAGCAGGTAGCCCAGGCGGTAAGGGTTAAAGCCGTGTGGGGCGAGAAGCCCGGCCTGGAGCTCGGCGAACTCCAGAGCCTCCTCCGGGGAGAGGAGGGGGAGGAGGAGGCGGGTGTGCCAGTAGGTGGCCCAGCCCTCGTTGAGGATCTTGGTGGCTGCCTGGGGGACATAGTACAGGCTCTCCTCCCGGATGATCTCCAGGATGCCCTTCTGCCAGGGGGCCAAGGGGGCGTGCCGGGCCAGAAAGCCCAGGATGTCCCGGGTGGGTCTGGGGGGGAGGGGGATGGGGCTTGCCCCCTCCTCGGCTTCCTTGGGAGGCGCTGGAGGAGGGTTCACGTAGGGATCCAGGTAGGGGCGTACCTGGAGGCGGTCAGGGGGTCTTTCCTCCTTATCCTCCCCCGCCTGCCTTTGGATGTAGAGGGCGTGGGGATCGATGAGGTTTTCCAGGGAAAGGGCTAGGTCCAGAAACTCCTCCACGCTTCTCGCCCCATGCCGCTCCATGGCCTTTTCCACAAAGGCCGCATGGTGGGCCATCTCCGCTTCCATGTCCTTGGGGATGGGTTTGAAGGCCAGGTTGTTGTGAAAGAAGTCGGCGTGGGCGTAGACGTGGGCCATGACCAGCTTCTGGGCGAGGAGGGTGTTGCCCTTAAGGAGGTAGGCGTGCACGGGGTAGGTGTTGGCCACCAGTTCGTAGATGCGCCCGAGGCCGTAGCGGTAGGTTTCCCGGTAGCGCAGGTACTCGCTGCCGAAGCGCCAGTGGGAATAGCGCCGGGGAAAGCCCCCGTAGGCGGCCAGCATGGCCATCTCCTCCGGACCCACCTCCTCAAAGAGCACCGGGGGAAAGGAAAGCCCTTCCGCCAGGGCTCTTTCCCTGAGGATCTCGGTCCAGCGCCTCAGTTCCTTGCGCATCCTTCAGCCTCCCAAAAGCCGCCTAAGGGCCAGGGGCAGATCCTCCTTGCCGTGTACCTCCATGGCGGCGAGCCCTTCCTCCTTGCCCAGGGCTTCCTTCAGGTCCTCAAGGAACCGCCCCTGGCCGTAGGGCCCCTGCACCTGGGCGTACCCGTAGAGGGCCAGGGTGGGGAGGAGGCGCCTTAGGGCCTCGAGGGCCACGGGGGTGTCCCCCTGCCAGTTCTCCCCGTCGGAGAAGTGGTAGAGGTAGCGGTTGTAAAAGGCCTCCGGGTAACGCTTCAGGATCTCCTCCGCCAGGAGGAGGGCGCTGGAAAGCCGGGTACCCCCGCCTTCCCGGGCCCGGAAGAACTCCTCCTCCGTTACCTCCCAGGCCTCGGCGTCGTGCAGGAGGTAGCGCCTTTCCAGGCGGGGGAAGTGGCGCTTGATCCAGAGGGTGATCCAGAAGGAGAGGGTCTTCACCAGCCTAAGCTCCTCCTCCCGCATGCTCCCCGAAACGTCCAGGGCGAAGAGGACCACCGCCTGGGCGTGGGGCCTGGGCTTACTCCTCGGGGCCTTGTAGCGGAGGTCCTCCCGCTCGGGGACCAAAAGGGGCTCCTCCGGGCGGTACTCCCCGGTGATGAGGGCCCGCTTGAGGCTTTCCTTAAGGGTGCGGCGCACGTGGCGCAGGCCCCTTGGCCCCTTGCGGGCGATGGTGGTGTAGCGGAAGGCCTCCTCCGTAACCTCCCCTTCCCCCTTGGGCCTGAGCCGGGGAAGGCGCAGGGCCTCGCCCACCAGGTCCAAAAACTCCTCCAGCTCTAGCTCGGCCACGGGCACGTGGCCCGCAGGGCCCAGGCTTTCCGTCCCCGGACCCCCAAGGCCCAGGTCTTCCCCCAGGGGTTCCCCGTAGACGATCTTGGGAAGCTCCAGCTGGGGCAGGGGTATGGAGACCAGGCGGCCTTCCACCTGGCCGAAGAGCTCCTCCCGGGTTAAAAACTCCCGGGCCCGTTTTTTCACCTCCCCGCGAACGATCTCCTTAAAGCGCAGAAGGTCGCGCTCAATGGGCCTCATCGCTCACCCCGGGCGAAGATGGAGGCGGCGAACTCCAAAACCCCGCTGGCGCAGTGCTCGCAGTAGCCATGGTCGCGGATGAGGCGGGCCTTGACCACGTCGATCTTGGCCTGGGTCTCCGGGTCCACCACCCCCGAGACCAGGGCGGAGAGGCGAATGGTGTCCTTCTGGTCGTCGAAGAGCTTGAGCTCCAGGGCCCGGCGGAGCCTTTCGTTGTCCTTGTAGGTGAACTGCCTCCCTTCCAGGGCCAGGGCGCCGATATAGTTCATGATCTCCCGGCGGAAGTCGTCCTTTCGGGATTCGGGGATCTCTATGCGTTCCTCTATGGAGCGCATGAGCCTTTCGTTGGGGGGCTCGGGGGCACCGGTGTAGGGGTTTTTCACCTTCTCCCCCAGGACGTAGGCCTTTACGTGGTCGATGTAGTTGTGGAAGAGGCGGTTTAGGGCCTCCTCGTCGGCGGCGATGGCCCTTTGCACCTCGTTCTTCACGATTTCCGCGTACTCGGCCTTGACCTCCTGCAGAAGGGCCTTGTAGCGTTCCCGGGTTTTCTCGTCGGAGATCAGGGAGTGGTGCTTGAGGCCCTCTTCCAGCTCGTTCATCACCATGAAGGGGTTGATGCAGGGTTCCTCCGAGGTGACCAGGACGTTGGAGATCTTGTCCTGGATGTAGCGGGGGCTGATGCCCTCGAGGCCCTCCCGCTTGGCCTCGGCCATGAGCTCCCGCACCGCCTCCTCCGTCCAGCCAGGAAGGAGCTTGCCGTCGTAGAGCTTGAGCTTCTGCATGAGGGTGAGCCCCGCCCGCTTGGGAGGCTCCAGCCGGGTGAGGACCGCCCAGGTGGCGGCCATCTCCAGGGTGTGGGGGGCGATGTGCTTGGCCCTGACCTTGCTGAAGTCCCGCTGGTAGATCTTCACCTCGTCGGAAACCCGAAGGATGTAGGGGACGTCGATCTTGATGGTGCGGTCCCGCAGGGCCTCCATGTACTCGTTGGCCTGGAGCTTGCGGTACTCGGGCTCGTTGGTGTTGTGGCAGACCACGCTGCCCACCCCGCAGACGAAGTTGTGGAGGCCCTCGCAGGCAATGTCGTAGACCCACTCTCCCTGGGCGGGGCGGCGGAAGAGACGGTGGGTGTACCGCTTGTGCCTTCCCCCGGGTTTGCCCTCCCCGGAGACGTAGCGGACCCGGTAGGCGGGGGCTTTCCCGGGTCTCGGGTAGAGGTAGACGCTGTAATCGTGCCCCAGGAGGCTTAGGAGCACCCCTACTTGGGCAGCCAGTATGGGGGAGATGGTCTTGAACTCCCCATAAAGCCGCTGGTAGGCCTCGGAGCCTTTGGCCTGCTCTCGGCTCAGCCGCCGGGACCCGTCGGTCTTGAGGAGCTCTTCCCAAGCGTACTCCAGGTAGGGGCGGGGAAGGGTGAAGAGGAAGTCGGGGAGGCGCTTTTGCGCCGCGCCTTTGCCGCAGTGGTGCTCGGCCAGAACCCGGACGGCCTCGGCCCCCAGGTAAAGCCGCCAGGCAGAGTCCCGCTTGGAGCCCACGTGGATATAGCCCTTGCCGTCGGAGATCCGCTCATAGGCGGCCTTGACCCGCTCCAGCTCCTCCCGGTTGGCCGAGGAGATGACGATGCCCCCGTTGCGGGCGTTTCCGTGCCCCTCCGTGGCGTACCAGATGAGGACGGTGAGGAGGGCCTTTAGGTCCTCTTCTTCCTGGGGCAGGCGGTAGAGGGCCTTGAGGAGGGTGGCGTGGCGGGGCAGGGCGAGCCGCGCAAACCCCGGTGGGGCAGGGCGGGTGAGGCGCCGGGCGGCGATGGCTGGGGCCAGTTCCTCTTCCATGGCGAAGCCCGGTACGCCCCCCACCACGTTCACCGTCTGGGGCGGGGGGGCGAGGGGTGGCAGTTTACGGAGGCCCAGCATCTCCCGCCCCTCCTCGGGGTAGAAGACCCGGCCTTCCCGGTCGTAAAGGGAGTGGTTGGGCGTGGTCTCCACCACGCCCCATTTCTGGGCAGAGGTGAGAAGCTCCCCGAAGAAGGGGTGCCGGTAGAGGCCCAAGACCCGGGTCCAGCGAGCCTCCTTGCGTTCAGGGTCGTAGGCCAACACCTCGAGCCCTTTGGGCCGCTCGCCGAAGTGCTCGTAAAGCCCCTCCAGCGTGGTCCAGCCCGGCTTACCCCGGTGCCGGTAGAGGATAGGGGTCCAGCCCGCCACGCTGTGGCCCAGGATGATCTCGTCTATGTCCGTCTGGGCGAACTTCTTGGACTTGATCTTGTGCTCCTGGCTGGCGGTTAAGAGGTCGTAGAGGAAGGCCACGTCCAGCTTGAGGATCTCGATGAACTCCACCAGGCCCCGGTTGGCGATGTTGAGTTCCCCGTCGAAGTTAAAGGCCCTGGGGTCGGAGTCGGAGCCGTAGATGGCCACCTTGCGGTAGTTGATGTCCCCGGTGAGCTCGGTGGAGTCCTGGTTCTTTTCGTCCTTGGGCTGGAAGGTGCCGATGCCGATGCGGTCCTTTTCCGAAAGGACCAGGCGCTTCACCACGATCTCCTCCTCCAGCACCTTGGCCAGATCCCCCCCGTGGCGGGCCAAGGCCTCCCGCATCTGGAAGCGGCATACCGGGCAGAGATCCCCCTCCAGCTCGAGGGGGTAGGGGTACTCGGGATGGAGGTGCCTAAGCTCCTCGAGAAACTCGTTTCGGATCTCCTTGGGCAGGAGGAGGAGGGGCTCCTCCTGCATGGGGCAGGGAAGGGGGCCTTCCTTGGTCTTCCAATAGAAGGTGAAGAGCTTTCCCTCTTCCGTGCGGCTGTAGGCCTCGAGGCCCTTCTTGAGAAGCCGGGCGATGGTGCTCTTGGCCGAGCCCACAGGACCGTGGAGGAGGAGGATCCGCCGTTCGGGCCCCAGGCGGTGGGCGGCGGCCTTTAAGGTGGCCACCAGGCGCATGAGGGGCTTGTCCAGGCCGAAGATGGCGTCCTTTCCCCCTTCGAAGGGGTCCTCGAAGAAGCGGTAATGGAGGAGCTTTTCCCTGAAGAGGGTATACTCCTCCACCCCGTAGGAGATAATCATGTCGTGGACCCGCTGGAAGCTGGTCCTCAAGGGCCTGGGGTCCTTCTTGAGAAGGCCTAGATAGTCGGCGAAGGAGCCTTCCCAGCTCAGGGCCCGGTAGGCCTCGAGGTCTTGACGGCGACGGATGCGCTCCAGTTCGTTCATGGACGCCCTCCTTCATACCGGCCAGGGACGGGTTTTGATAGCTTTGCCTTTATTGTAGCAGGTTCTGGGCGGCGAATGTGGCCCTGGTTCTAGCCGGGGAAGGGGATTTGCGCTAAGCTTTCCTAGCTTCTTGAGATCTCGTAGAACCCCCGGGCGTTGTGGAGGAAGTGGGCCAGGATGCCGGGGAGAAGGCTTCCGGTGAGAAGGTAGGTGAGCCCGAAAAGGAGCCCGGCAAGCCCGGTGTATACGGGGTAGGCGAGGGCCCGCCTAGGGGCGGGGTGAAGGAGGGCGAAGGCCAGGGCCTGGAGGAAGAGCCCCGAGGGCCCCAGCCAGGCCATGAGGAGGCTTTGCAGAAGGCCCCGGAAGAAGACTTCCTCGGCCACCCCCGAAAGGAGGGCGAGGAGAAGGAGGACCGCGGGTCCTACCCCAGCCCGGCGCAGGGCTTCTCCCAAGGCCCGGTGGAGGTTTTCCGCCTCCTGGAAGGAAGCGGGGAAAAGGTGCCGGAAGGCTTCCTCCAAAGCGGCCAAGGCCAGGAAGAGGCCCAGGGCATAGAAGAGCTCCTTGGGACCCGCCTGGCCGAAGGGAAGGCCCAAGAGGAGCATGCCCGAAGCCCCAAGGAGGAGTAGCCCCCCTTGGAGGGCCAGGAGGAAGCCCAGGGGTGGAGGAACCAACCTACTCCCCGCCCAGGGCGAAGCCCTGGTCCAGGAGCTTCTTGGGGTAAGCGCGGAAGGCCAGGAGGGTTTCCGTGCGCTCCACTCCTTCCAGGGCCAGGATCCCCTGGGTGACAGCATCGTCCAGTTCCTCGAGGTCCTTCAGGCGCAAAAGGGCCACCAGGTCAAAGGGGCCTGTAACCGAGTAGACCTCGGCCACCTGGGGGAGTTCGGCGATGGCCTCGCCCAGGGTGGCGATCCGGTCCCCGCGGGCACGGATGAGTACGAAGGCGGTGATCACCCCTTTATCCTACCTCCAGGATCAGCTTGGGCCGGAAGGCCAGGGCGTCGGCGGCCACCAGGTGGAGGGGAATGCCCCGGTACTCTTTGGGAAGCTTTTCCGGGTCGGCCCCGTGCAGGTGGCCGTAGACGATGGCCTGGGGCTTGGCCTCCGCGGCCAGCTCCAGAAGGGAGGTGGCTTCCCCCTTGGGGCCGAAGGGGGGAAAGTGGAAGGCCACCACCAGGTGGCGGTAGGGTTTGCCCTTGAGGTCCTGTAGGGAGAGCTTGAGCCGCTCCACCTCCCGGGCGAAGATCCGCTCGTCCTCTGGGGTGGCGGGGGGATACTGCCAGCCCCTACTTCCCGCCACCGCCACCCCATCCAAGACCAGGGCGTCGTTTTGCAGGGCGTACATGCCCTCGGGCAAAACGGCCCTCAGGCGGGTTATGGAGGGCCACCAGTAGTCGTGGTTCCCCTTCAGGAGCACCTTTTTGCCGGGCAAGGCGGCCAGGTCCAGGAGGTCCGGCAGGGCCTCCCCCAGGCGCATGGCCCAGGAGATGTCTCCAGGCACAATCACCAGGTCCCCCTCCGCCACCACCTCCCGCCAGCCCCGGAAGAAGGCCTCCGGGTGGCCCTGCCAGTTGGGGCCGAAGATGGTCATGGGCTTGGAGTGCAGGCGGGAGAGGTGGGGGTCGGCGATGGCGAAGACCCGCATGGGCTTTAGCGTACCCTATGGGTATGGAAAAGGCTGAGGCCCTGGCCTATGCCTTAAGGCTCCTCTCCCAAAGGGCCATGAGCCGGGCCCGCCTGCGGGAGAAGCTTCTCGGCCGCTTTCCCGAGGGGGAGGTGGAAGGAGCCCTGGCCCGCCTCGAGGAGCTGGGCTATCTGGACGACCGGGCCTTTGCGGAAGCCTTCGTGGCCAGCAGGCGGAAGTACGGCCCCCATAAGCTCCGGTTTCTCCTGAAAGCCCAGGGGGTGCCGGAGGAGGTGGTGGAGGAAGTCCTTGCCGCCTATGGGGAGGAGGAGAGCCTGGAGGCGGCGCTTAAGGTCCTCCGCCGCTACCCCCGCCGCCAGGACAAGGCCAAGGCGGTGCGCTTCCTTCGGGGCCGGGGTTTCCCCCTTTCCGTGGCCCTAGAGGCCTACCGGCTTGTCAAGGAGGAGGAAAGCGGGTAAAAAGAGCCCATGCCCGAGGTGCGCGCGGAACGCTTGATCAAGGCGCCAGCGGAAAAGGTGTATGCCCTGGCCAAGGACCTGGAGGGCTTGAAGCCCTACCTCAAGGAGGTGGAAAGCCTCAAGGTGCACTCCCAGGAGGGAAACCGCACCCGAAGCGAATGGGTGGCGGTGGCCATGGGCAAGAAGGTGCGCTGGCTGGAGGAGGAGGAGTGGGACGACCAGAACCTAAGGAACCGCTTTTACTCCCCGGAAGGGGATTTTGACCGGTACGAGGGCACCTGGGTCTTCCTGCCGGAGGGGGAGGGGACCCGGGTGGTCCTGAGCCTGACCTATGAGCTCACCATCCCCATCTTCGGGGGGCTTTTGCAGAAGCTGGTGCAAAAGCTCATGCAGGAGAACATAGAAAGCCTTCTTAAGGGCCTGGAGGAACGGGTTCTGGCTTCCTAGTTGCACATGGGGCCCTTTTGCTCTACCATGGGCCTGAAGCCGCCCATGTCCTTCCAAAGCGGGGTGGCCCAAGAGCTTTCAGGAGGTCAAAGTGGAAACGTTGCGCGTGTCTTCCAAGTCCCGCCCCAACTCCGTGGCCGGCGCCATTGCGGCGCTCTTGCGCACCAAGGGGGAGGTGGAGGTGCAGGCCATCGGGCCCCAGGCGGTGAACCAGGCGGTGAAGGCCATCGCCATCGCCCGGGGGTACATCGCCCCAGACAACCTGGACCTGGTGGTCAAGCCGGCCTTCGTCAAGCTGGACCTGGAGAACGAGGAGCGGACCGCCCTTAAGTTCAGCATCAAGGCCCATCCCCTGGAGTCTTGAGGCCGGGAAGCCCCAGGGCCCTGGCCGTTCGCATCCTCCTCGAGGTGGAGCGGGGCGGCAGGACCCAGCTGCTTTTGGACCGGGCTCTGGACCGCCTGTCCTGGCCCGAGCGGGACAGGGCCTACGCCACCCACCTGGTGTACGGGGTCCTGCGCCGCCTGAGGTATTTGGACTTTCTCTTGGAGCCCCACCTCAGGAAGCCGGAGAGGCTTCCTCCCCAGGTGCGCTGCATCCTGCGCCTGGGGGCCTGGGAGTGGCTTGCGGGCAAGGCGGACCATGCCCGGGTGAGCCCCTGGGTGGAGGAGGCCAAGAAGGTTTCCCCGCGCCTCGCCGGCCTGGTCAACGCCGTGCTCCGTCGTTTGAGCCTGCGGGAGGCCCCGGAGTGCGTACGCCTCAGCCTGCCCGACTGGCTTTGCCAAGCCTGGCAAGGATTCTTCGGCCAGGTGGCCTTCGCCGAGGGGTTCAACGAGCCCGCTCCCCTCTTCGTCACCGCGTACCGCTCCGTGGAGGGATTGAAGCCAGGGCCCATCCCTGATAGCTACCTCTGGGAGGGAGGGAAAACCGACTTTTCTGCTTTAGGCCTCCAGCCCCAAAACCCCGCTTCCCTCTTTGCCGCCCGGCTTCTTAGCCCTGTCCCCGGGGAAAAGGTGCTGGACCTGTGCGGGGGTGCGGGGCTTAAGGCCTTTTACCTGGCCGCCAAGGGGGCGGAGGTGGTGTCCTACGACCTGAACCCCAGACGCCAGGAGGCAGGGGAGAAGACGGCGAGGAAGCTGGGCCTGAGGGTCATCTACCTCACCCAGGACCTGAGGGAACCTCTTTCCGAGAAGGCCAAAAAGGTTCTTCTGGATGCTCCTTGCACCGGAACCGGGACTTTCCGGAGCCATCCCGAGCTCCGCTACCGCCTGGCTCCAGAAGATCCGAGGCGCATGGCGGAGTTGCAGCTTAAGCTTCTGGAGACCGCTGCCCGGGCTACGGAGGAAGGGGGGGTGCTGGTGTATAGCGTCTGCACCCTGACGGAGGAGGAAGGGGAGGGGGTGGCCCGGGCCTTTCTTGCCCGGCACCCGGAGTTTGTGCCGGAGCCCATAGCCTGCCCCTTTCCCGCGCTTCGGTCGGGCCTGGGTGTCTATGTGGCCCCGGAGGGAGGCCTAGATGGGTTTTATTACCTGCGCCTGCGGAAGGTAAACTCTAGATCATGAAGCTGGTGTTTGTGGGCCTGGGCAAGATGGGGAAAAGCATCCTGAAGGGAGCCTTGGACCGGGGTTTCCTCAGGCCCGGGGAGGTGGGGGTGGTGGGCCGCACCCCGGAGCGCACCCGGGAGCTGGCCGAGGCCTTTGGGCTTCGTCCTTTGGCCCTTAAGGAACTCGCCCAGGCGGAGCGGGTGCTTTTGGCGGTCCAGCCCCGGGATTTTCCCCATCTGGCCCCGGAGATCGCCCACCCCGGGGTGGGATACATCTCCATCATGGCCGGGGTATCCACGGCGGTGCTTTCCCGCAGGCTGGACACCCGGCGGGTGGTGCGGGCCATGCCCAACCTGGCGGCGGTGATCGGGGAGAGCTCCACCGCCCTTACCGCCTTGAGGGAGGCCCGGGAGGCAGGGGACCTGGAGTTTGCCCGGTCCCTTTTCGCCACCGTGGGGGATGTGTACGAGATCCCCGAGCACCTCTTTGACCCCTTCACCGCCATGTCCGCCTCCGCCCCCGCCTATCTGGCGGTGGTGGCGGAGGCTTTGGCCGATGCTGGGGTGAAGATGGGTATGCCCCGGGCCCTGGCCCTGCGCCTGGCGGCGGAGGCCCTGGCGGCCACGGGGGAGCTCTTGAAAAGCCGCCATCCCGCCCAGCTCAAGGACGAGGTGGCCAGCCCCGGGGGAACCACCATCCACGGCCTCCATGCCCTCGAGGCCCGCTCCTTGAGAGCTGCCTTCTACGAGGCGGTGGAGGCCGCCACCCGGCGCGGGCACGAGCTGGGAGAGGCGGAGTAAGGGTATGGAAAGCGCTAAGGGCAGGGGGCTTTGGCGGTTCCTCTGGGCGGTGTCGGTTTTCCTTTCCCTGGCCCTGGGCCAGGTCTTTCCCCAGGGAGGGGGACGGTACCTGTACTCCGATGGCACCCAGCAGGAGCTTCTTCCCACCCAGGAGGGGTATCGCCTCCGCTACTGGAAGGAGGGGCGCGTGTTCCGGGAGGACCGGCTCAAAGGGGGTGCCGAGGGGCTTTTTCTCCTGGGGGTGGGCCTGCCCGAGGGGTACTTTCCCTTTACGCCCCCCCTTCTTCTCTATCCCTCGAGGCTGGACCTGGGGCTTTCCTGGGGGGGAAGCGCCCGGTTTCGCGGGCAGCGGGTGGCCCTTTCCGCCCGGGTGGAGGGAATCGAAGGGGTAAGGGTAAAGGCCGGGGCCTTCAACGCCTACCGGGTGCGGGTGGCCTACACCACGGAAAAGGGAGGCACGGACCTAAAGGAGATCTTCCTGGTTCCGGGCCTCGGGGTGGTGGCCTACCGCACCGGGGAGGACTGGGTGGAGCTTTTAAGGCTCCCACAGGCCCTTACGCCCAGGCAGGGGCCTTAAGCCTTGGCCTTGAGGTAGTAGCGCAGGATTTCCCGGTACATGCGCAGGCGGTGGAACAATCCCGGTAGAAGCCCCCGCTTTTCCTCCTTCATCACCTGGCTCACCCCAGGAAGGGGCAGGTAGAGGACCCGCCAGCCCGCCTTTTTAGCGTAGCGGGTGAGGAGGAGCTCCAAGTCGTATCGGGCGTTCTCGAGGCCCGGCACCCTTCGCAAATCCTCCGTCTTCAGGGCCCGCTGTCCGGAGAGAAAGGGGGTAAGGCGCATGGCGAGATCCGTGGAAAGCCTTCCCCCTTGGAAGACGCCCACCGTCATCTCCGCCTTCCCCTTTGCCACAGGGTCCAGCAGGGACTCCAGATGGTGCGGGGCAAGACCCAGAAGATCCGCATCCAGGAGGAGGACCAAGGGGGTGTTCACCCGTTTGAGCCCCTCGGCGATGGCCCCGCCCTTACCCCGGTTGTGGGGCAGGCGCACCACCTGGGCTCCAGCCCTGGCGGCCTCCTGGGCGGTGCGGTCCTCTGAGCCGTCATCGGCCACCACCACGGGGAAACCTGCCTCCTTGGCCACCCGCACCACCCCTGCGATGGAGGCCTCCTCGTTGTAGGCAGGGATGAGGACCGTGGCCTCCATTTAGCCCCCGAGAAGCCGCCTTAGGTCCTGGAAGGTGACCAGGATGACCAGGAGGATGAGAAAGACGAAGCCCAGGTAGTGGACCATGGCCTCTTGCTCGGGGCGGATGCGGAGGAAACGGGAGAGGAAGAGGAGGAGAATACGCCCGCCATCCAGGGCAGGAATGGGTAAAAGGTTGAAGAGGGCCAGGGAGAGGTTGATGGCCACGGTAAGCTCCAGCAACCGGAAAAGGCCTTCCTGGGCTGCCCGGCCTGTTTCCGCCACGATCCCCACCGGTCCCATGACCCCGTTGTCGGGATTTCCCGCCAGCACGCTCAAAAGCCCTCCCACCAATGCCTTCACCATCTGGGGTCCGAAGGCCAGGGTACGGCCCACGGCTAGCCCCAGTCCTTCCGAGAACCCCACCCGGCGGAAGGCTACCTCGGGCTGGTACACCACCCCAAGCCGCTCCATGCCTTCCTGCCAGGTGAGGGAGAGGGTGAGCTCCTGGCCTTGACGGCGCACGGTGAGGGTGTGGTTGCCTGGAGTCTTCACCCGTTCAATCCCCTGGGCTTGGGCGAGGGGTGTCCCGTCCACGGCCACCAGGATGTCGCCGGCCCGTAGCCCCGCTTCTTCCGCCACGCTCCCCGGGAGGACTTCCAGGATCACCGCCCTTCCCGTGGCCTCCGGCACCCCTTGGGCGCTGAAGAGGTAGGCAAGGAGTCCCCAGGCCAGGAGGACGTTCATGACGACCCCGGCCACCAGGACCAAAAGCTTCCCCGGGAAGGGAAGGGCATCGTATCCCCGGCCCCGCTCCTCCGGGAGGAGGCCTTCGATGTCCGCGTACCCCCCCAGGGGAATGGCGGAAAGCCGCCACTCCGTTCCCCAGGCCTGCCGCCTGAGAAGGACGGGGCCGAAGCCCAGGCTGAAGGCCTTGACCCGCACCCCTTGAACCCGTGCTGCCAGGTAGTGCCCCAGCTCGTGCACGAAGATGCTCACGCCGATGATGATCAAAAACCAGAACAGGCTCATGCCCACCTCTTGGCCTCTTCCCGGGCCCAGGCATCCACGGCGAAGAGGTTCTCCCATGTTAGGGGAAGGGAAGGGGTGTTTTCCAGGACCCGGGCCAGGATCTTTGGAATTTCGGTAAACGGAATCTTTCCGGAAAGAAAGGCCTCCACCGCCACCTCATCGGCGGCGGAAACCGCCACCTGGGCCACCCCGCCCCGCCTTCCCGCCTCGTAGGCCACCGCCAGGGCGGGGAAGCGGTTGAGGTCCGGCTCGAAGAACTCCAGCACCCCAGGGAAGGGGAGGTTCTGCAAAGGGGTTTCCGCCCTTTCGGGGTAGGTGAGGGCGTACTGGATGGGAAGGCGCATGTCCGTGGGGCCCAGTTGGGCCTTGAGGCTACCGTCCACGAAGCGGACCAGGCCGTGGACATAGGCCTGGGGGTGAACCAGGACCTTGATCTTCTCCAGGGGAAAGCGGAAAAGCTCCTTGGCCTCGAGGACCTCGAGGCCCTTGTTGAAGAGGGTGGCGGAGTCTATCGTCACCTTGGGGCCCATGCGCCAGCGGGGATGGTTTAAGGCCATGGCTGGGGTAACCTGGGAGAGATCCTCGGGCTCCCAAAGGAAAGGTCCTCCGCTTGCCGTGAGGATGAGCTCGGCCACATCCTCGCGCCTTTCCCCCAGGAGGGCCTGGAAAAGCGCCGAGTGCTCGGAGTCCACGGGGAGGATCTCAGCTCCCTGGGCTTCCACCTCCTGCCAGAGGAGGGGCCCTGCCGCCACCATGGCCTCCTTGTTGGCCAGGGCCAGGCGCTTTCCTGTTCTGGCCGCAGCCCAGGTGGGAGCAAGCCCCGCAAGGCCCGGAATGGCGGCCACGGCCACCTCCGCTTCCAAGGAGGCCACCTCCTCCGGGGTGCCAAGCCTTAGCCCGGGGAAGCGAGCCTTTAGCTCCTCGTGGAGGCTTTCGTGGGCGGCCACCAGGAGGGGCCTCCACTCCTGGATCTGGCGGGAGAGCTCCTCCAGGTTTTGCCCGGCGGCAAGCCCCACCACCCGGTAGCCCCGCCAGCGGCACACCTCGAGGGCCTGCCGCCCTATGGAACCCGTGGAGCCTAGGATCACCACCCGTTTCATGTGAAGAGCACCACCAAAAAGTAGGTGAGGGGGAAGGTGAAGAGAAGGCTGTCGATCCTATCCAGAAGGCCGCCGTGGCCGGGAAGGAAGTGCCCCGAGTCCTTCACCCCACAGTACCGCTTCAGCATGGACTCCACCAGGTCCCCAAGCTGGGCGGCCAGGGAAAGGAGGAGGCTGAAAAGCCAAAGTTCCAATAGGCCGAAGGGGAAGACCTCCCGCACCAGCCCGGTGTAGAGGGCCAGGGCCAGGAAGCTTACCGCAATCCCCCCCAAGGAGCCCTCCACCGTCTTGCCAGGGGAGATTTCCGGGGCCAGCTTTTGCCGGCCCAGGGTCCGGCCCACGAAGTAGGCGCCGATGTCGGTGGCGAAGCTGGCCACCAGGGGCAGGGAAAGGGTCCAAAGGCCCAGGGTGCTGTCCGGGATCTCCCTCAGGAGGAGGACATACCCCAGGCTCCAGGGCAGGTACAAAAAGGCCATGAGGGTGAAGGCGAAGCGGGTGAGGTCGGCTCCCCTGAGCAGCTCATAGCTGAAACTTCCCAATAGGAAAAGCCCCAGGGCCACCTCCCGCCAGGGTACCTGGGGGAAGTGCCAGTAGAGCTGGGGCAAGGAGAAGAGGAAGAGGAGTACCCCCCCGCCCACCAGGAAGGGCAGGTTCAAGCGGATGCCCCTTTTGGCCAGCATGTCCCTAAGCTCCAGGCTCCCCAGCCACAGGACGAAAACCAAGGTGGGCAGAATTAGGGCGAGTCCCCCCCACAGCACCCATAGGAGCAAAAGAACCCCTACCAGGGCGGAGAGGACCCGGGTGGGCAGGTCGTCCCTGCCCTCCATCACTCCTCCTTTCCCGTGGGCCCCCGGGTAAGGGGCCCATAAGATTTGGGCAAGCCGTCCACAGCAGACAAAAGGTGGGTCCTAAGGGGCTTCCTAGCCTAGGATCTCCTGCTCCTTCTTCTCCAGAAGCTCGTCGGCTTTGGCGATGAACTCGTCGGTGATCTTCTGGATTTCGGCCTCCGCCCGCTTGGTATCGTCCTCCGAGAGGTGGAGTTCCTTGGAAAGCTTCTTGAGTTTTTCCAGGGCCTCGCGCCGGATGTTGCGGATGGCGATCCGCCCCTCCTCGGCGTAGTGGCGGGCGGTTTTCACCAGCTCCTTGCGCCGCTCCTCGGTGAGGGGGGGAATGTTGATGTACAGGGCATCCCCCTTGTTGGCAGGGTTCAGGCCCAGGTCCGAGTCGCGGATGGCCTTCTCTATGGCCTTCAGGGCGTTTTGGTCCCAGGACTGCACCACCAGGGTCTTGGCGTCGGGGGCGGTTACGGTGGCGATCTGGTTCAGGGGCACATGGGTGCCGTAATACTCCACCTTGAGGTGGAGGAGAAGGGCGGGGTTGGCCCGCCCGGTACGAAGGCCCGCCAGGTTGTGCTCCAGGGCCTCGAGGCTCTTTTGCATGTGCGCCCTTGTTTCCGCGTAAAGCTCTTTCAGGCTCATGGCACCTCCTTCAGGTGTGGATCAGGGTACCCACCTTTTCCCCCTGGATAATACCCACCAGGGCGCCGGGTTTGAAGATGTCAAAGACCACGATGGGAAGCCCCGCTTCCATGCACAGGGTGATGGCGGTGGTGTCCATGACCTGCAGGCCCCGGTTCAAGACCTCCAGGTAGGTGAGCTCGTCAAAGCGTACCGCGTTGGGATTCTTCCGGGGGTCATCGGAATAAACCCCGTCCACCTTGTTCTTGGCCATGAGGACCACCTCGGCCCCCACCTCCAGGGCCCTTAGGGCGGCGGCGGTGTCCGTGGAGAAGAAGGGGTTGCCCGTCCCCCCGCCGAAGATGACGATGCGTTCCTTCTCCAGGTGGCGCAGGGCCCGCCTGCGGATGTAGGGCTCGGCCACCTGGGTGATGGTGAGGGCGGTCTGGACCCGGGTGGGGATCCCCAGGGACTCCAGGGCGTCTTGCAGGGCTAGGGCGTTCATGATGGTGGCCAGCATGCCGATATAGTCGGCGGTGGCCCGGTCCATACCCACCCCCTGCCTTGCTCCCCGCCAGAGGTTCCCCGCCCCGATCACGATGGCCAGCTGGACTCCCGTGTCGTAGGCGGCCTTGATCTCCTTGGCCAGGGCCTTGGTGGCCTCGGGTTCAATGCCGAAGCCATTTGCGGTCAGAAACTCGCCGGAGAGTTTAAGGAGAACCCTTTTGTACTTCATGGCTTATCTGGCCCCACAACCTGATTTAACAAAACCGGGGCCCCTTTGGGTAAGGGCCCCGGTTTGCCGCATGGTCTATGCCCCCAGCTCAAAGCGGCAGAAGCGCCGTACCACGATGTTCTCCCCGGTCTTGGCGATGGCCTCCTGGATCAGCTCCTTCACCCGGATCTTGTCGTCCTTGACGAAGGGCTGTTCCAGAAGGGCTACCTCCTCCAGGTACTTCTTCAGGCGGCCCTCGGCGATCTTCTCCGCAATCTGGGCGGGTTTGCCCTCGTTGAGGGCGGCCTGGATGTAGATCTGCCGCTCCTTCTCCAGCTCCTCAGCGGGGATCTCCTCGGCGGAGACGTAGCGGGGGTTCATCATGGCGATGTGCATGGCCAGGTCCCGGGCCAGGTTCTGGAAGATCTCGTTCCTGGCTACGAAGTCGGTCTCGCAGTTGAGCTCCACCAGAACCCCTACCCGCTGGTTGTGGTGGATGTAGTGGCCGATGACCCCTTCCCGAGCCTCTCGCTCCGCCTTCTTGGCCGCCTTCATGGCCCCCCGCTCCCGGAGGAGCTGGACGGCCTTTTCCTCGTTCCAGCCGGCGTCCTCGAGGGCCTTCTTCACATCCATCATGCCGGCCCCCGTGGCCTCGCGCAGTTTCTTGATGAGTTCCATCTGGCTCATGCTTCCACCTCGTCCTCGCCGAAGTCGGATTCCCCCTGGACCTGGGCTTCCGCCTTCTCGGCCTCCTCCACCAGGGCGTAGGAGGGAGAGGGCTCCACCACCCCGCCCCGGGCCTGGATGATGAGGTCCACGGCCCGGGAGACGATGAGCTGGATGGAGCGGATGGCGTCGTCGTTGCCGGGGATGATGTAGTCCACCAGTTCGGGGTCGGAGTCGGTGTCCGCCAGGGCCACCACGGGGATGAAGAGCTTGCGGGCCTCCCGCACGGCGATGGCCTCCTTGGTGGGGTCCACCACGAAGATGGCGTCAGGAAGGCGCTTCAGACGGCGGAAGCCCGAAAGGTATTTCTGCAGGCGGTCCAGCTCGTGCTTCAAGCGCACCTGCTCCTTCTTGGGCCGGTCCTGGATCTCCGGGGAGGCGAAGAGGTTCTCCAGCTCCTCCAGGCGGTTCACCCGCTGGGAGATGGTCTTGAAGTTGGTGAGCATGCCACCCAGCCAGCGCTGGTTCACGTAGGGCATCCCCGCCCGCTCTGCTTCCATGCGGATGATGTCCTGGGCCTGCTTCTTGGTGCCCACGAAGAGGATGGTGCCTCCCCGCATGGCCAGGTCCTCGAGGAAGCGGAAGGTGCGCTCCAGCTCCACCATGGTCTTCTGCAGGTCAATGATGTGGATGCCGTTGCGCTCCGCATAGATGAAGCGGCTGAACTTGGGGTTCCAGCGCTTGCGCTCGTGGCCAAAGTGTACCCCTGCTTCCAAAAGCTCCTTGATGCTGATGTTTACAGGCATATTCCTCCCATTCGGGGAAGGTTGGGCTTGGCGTTTCCTGTGTGCCGTCCTCTTTCCCGCAGGACCTTCCCCTGCCTACGGGCTGGCCCGGCACACCTTCCCGATTATAGGGGGAAAAGGGGCTTTGCGTAACCCCCCCTTTTGGGCTATACTCCCCTAGACTTGGGGCGGTAGCTCAGAGGGAGAGCACCCGCCTTGCAAGCGGGAGGTCAGGGGTTCAAATCCCCTCCGCTCCACCAGCTCCAGGACACAAAGCTTTACCCCCCGGTAGCATGGCCGGGGGGTGGTTTTTACTGCTTATCTACTGCCTATGGATTGGGTTAGTTTTTGGCTCGTATCCCCGGCAGGCTGGCGCCCTCGGGTTTGGGCCTTCAGGCGTGATCGGGCGGCTGTTGGGTGAAAGGGCCTTGGAATCGCTCTTCGAGCCTTTTCCAAAGGGGGCGGGCCATGCCAGGATGGAGCCATGGCCCCCAGCCTAGTGTTCCTGGGAGCGGGCAACCGCGGCATGGCCTATGCCCACCACGCCCACGCCCTGGGCGCCCGCATCGCCGGGGTGGCGGACCCCCGCCCCGAACGCTTCCAGGCCTTCCGGGAAGCCTTCTCCGTGGAGCGGACCTTTGCCGACTGGCGGGAGGTTCTGGAGGCTCCCCTTCTGGGGGAGGCGGCGGTCATCGCCCTGCCCGACCGGCTCCACGCGGAGGCGGCGGTGGCCCTGATGGAGAAGGGTTACCACCTCCTCCTGGAGAAGCCCATCGCCCCTACCTGGGCCGAGGTGGAACGGGTGGCCCAGGCCAAGGAACGCGCTGGACGCCTGGTGGCCGTGGCCCACGTGCTCCGCTACACCCCTTACGCCCAGGCCCTGAAGGGGCTCTTAAGGGAAGGGGCCGTGGGGGAGGTGGTGTCGGTCCAGCACCTGGAACCCGTGGGCCACTGGCACTACGCCCACAGCTTTGTGCGGGGAAACTGGCGGAAGGAAGAGGAGTCCAGCCCCTTTCTCCTGGCCAAGAGCGTGCACGACCTGGACTGGCTGCTTTTCGTGATGCCGGGGGAGGTAAACCGGGTGGCTTCCTTCGGGGGGCTTTTCCACTTCCGCCCGGAGAACCGACCTAATAAGGCGGCCTCCCGATGCCTGGAATGCCCGGAGCAGGTGGAGAGGAACTGCCCCTTCTCCGCCAGGCGCATCTACCTGGAAGCCTACGAGAAGGGGGAGAGGGGCTGGCCCCTGGACGTGGTGGCCTACCCCGTGACGTGGGAGGGACTGGTGGAGGCCCTGCGGGGGGGCCCCTACGGGGAGTGCGTGTACCTGGGGAAAAACGACGTGGCGGACCACCAGGTGGTGGTGCTGGAATACCGGGAGGGACAGACGGCCAGCCTACACGTGGAGGGCCTGTCGCGCATGCGCTTTCGGGAGACCCGGGTGTTTGGCACGGAGGGGGAGCTCTTTGGGGACGGGGAGCGCATCTGGGTGCACCACTTCCTGCGGGGGGAGCGGGTGGTGGAGGTAGGACGGTTTGGGGAGGCCTCGGTGCGTGGGGGGCACGGGGGCGGGGACGGGGGGCTGGTGGAGGCCTTTTTGCGGGCGGTGGCCCTGGGGGAGGAGGGGTTGCTGGAGCCTTTTGCCGAGGCGGTGTACGCCCACCGGCTCACCTTCTTGGCGGAGGAGGCCAGGCGGACGGGCAGGGTGGTGGCAGTGGAAAGCCCCCGGCCCTGAGGCCGGGGGCGTTTGGCGGAGAGGGCGGGATTCGAACCCGCGAGGCAGGTTTAAGCCCGCCTACACGATTTCCAGTCGTGTCCCTTCAGCCACTCGGGCACCTCTCCAAGTGCCAAGCCTGAGTTTAACAAGGCCCGTTTTTATCGTCAAGTAAGCTGAAGGTGTGCGGGTGGTGGTGGCCCACGAGAACCTGGACTTTGACGCCCTGGGTTCCATGGTCCTGGCGGGAAGGCTCTTCCCGGGAAGCGGTCTGGCCTTGATTGGGGGCCTCGAGGGGCCCTTGAAGGAGATCGCCCCCCTTTTGGAGGATCGCCTGGATCTGGTTCCGGCTGCGGAGATCCCCGTGGAAAGGGTGACCGAAGTGGTCCTGGTGGACAATGCCCGGCCTGAGCGCATCGGTCCCTTTAAAGCCCTGGTGGGGCGGGTGCCCTTTTTGGTCTTCGACCACCACCCCCGGGCACCGGGGGATGTGCCTGCGGTGGGGGGGAGGGTGGCCCAGGTGGGGGCCACGGTGAGCCTCCTGGTTCCCCTGATCCGGGAGCGGGGCCTGACCCTCACCCCCTTGGAGGCCACCTTGGCCTATGCGGGGATCTGGGAGGATACCGGGGGGTTCAGCTTTCCCTCCACCACGCCCCAGGACCTCGAGGCCGCTTACTTTTTAGCCCAGCAAGGAGCGGAGATCCCCCGGGTGCGGGAGTGGGTACGGCCCCAGCTGGGGGAGGAGGCCCGGGAGGTCCTGAAGAGCCTTATCCGCACCGCCAAGGTGGTGGAACGGCAGGGGTTCCGGCTCCTCCTCGCCCGGGCTCAGGAGGAGGGCTATGTGCCGGCCTTGGCCCCCCTCGCCCATGCTCTTTTGGACCTGCACGAGGCCCATGGGGTGTTGCTGGTGCTTCGGCTTGCCCGGGAGGTCCTCCTCATCGCCCGGAGCCGGGAGCGGTTGGATGTGGGCCGCTGGCTTTCCCAGGTGGGAGGTGGGGGGCACCCCCGGGCGGCCTTTGCCCGGGTGCGGGGGGTACGCAATGCGGTGCGGCGCCTTCTGGAAAGCCTTCCCCAGTACCTGGAGCCCGAGTCCACCCTAGCCGAGGTCATGTCCGCGCCTGTGGAAACCCTGCGCCCCACCACCGTGCGGGAAGCCCTGCGGATCCTGGAGGAGCGGGGGTACGGGGCCATGCCGGTGGTGGAGCCCCTGGAGGGAGGAAGGGTGCGGGTCTTGGGCCTGGCCCGGAGAAGGGATCTTAGGAAGGCGGAAAGACTTGGCCTGGCGGAGTATCCCGTGGACGGCTTTTTGGCCCGGGCCCTTGTCCTTCCCCCGGAGACCCCCCTTTCCGAGGTGGAGCCCCACTTGAAGGCGGGAGGGGGAAGGGTTCTGGTGGGGGAGAGGTTGGGGGAGGGCGTTAAGCTTCTTGGGATCTTCACCCGTACCGACCTCTACCGCAAGAAGCCCGCTTTGGAGAAGCCTCTGGGGGAGCGGATCCTGGAAGCCTTACCCGAAGGGGCCAGGCGGGTGGTCCTGGCCCTTAGGAAGGCGTTTCCGCAAGGGATCTACCTGGTGGGGGGGGCGGTGCGGGATGCCCTTTTGGACCGGTCGGGCCCCGACCTGGACCTGGTTCTGGAACCAGGGGTCAGGGTGGGGGAGGTGGCCCGCTTTCTGGTGGAGCGCTTCGGGGGCAGCTTTGGCCTCCACTATGCCTTTGGCACCGCCCGGGTGCGCGTGAGTTTTGGCCTTACCGTGGACCTGGCGGAAAGCCGGGAGGAGGTCTACCCCTATCCCGGCGCCTTGCCCCAGGTGCGTCCAGCCCCCATCGCCAAGGACCTGGAGAGGCGGGATTACACGGTGAACGCCATGGCTCTGTCCTTGGCCACCTTAGAGCTTTTGGATCCCTATGGGGGCCTCGAGGATCTAAGGAACCGCCTCCTCCGTCCCCTGCATCCCCTTTCCTTCGTGGAGGACCCGAGCCGCATCGTCCGGGGGGCGCGCCTGGCTGCCCGGTTGGCCTTCCGTTTTTCCGAGGAGGCCTTAAAGGCCTTGCCCCCAGCCCTCCTTCCCGAGGTGCTCAAGGGTGCCAGCAAGAGCCGCCTGCGCGACGAGCTCTTCTTGACCCTGGAGGAGGACACCTTCCTCGAGGCCCTTTCCCTTTTGGAGGAGCTTGGGGCCTTGGGTCCCCTCTACGGGCTAAAGCTTCCACCCAGGGACCCCTTTGTACGGCTTAGGTGGGGGCCTCTGGAAGACGAGGGGTTTCCGCCTGGGCGGGCTAGGGTGGAAGCTCGCCTCCTCCTTCTCCTCTACTTCCAGGAAAACCCCCTGGAAAAGGCCTTGGCCCTGGGGCTTCCCAAGCGGTTGCAGGAGGCCTTGGCCCTGCTTCTCAAAGGCTCCTGGGAGGAGGTGGACAAGGAGGCTTTGGGGAAGGAGCCCTTGCGCGGGGTTTTTCTGGCCCTCTTCCCCGGGAAAGAGGGCTGGCTTACGGAAAAAAGGCGGGTCCTCATGGGGCGGGATCTCTTGCAGCTGGGCCTGAAGCCGGGTCCCAGGGTGGGGGAGATCCTGCGCCAGGTGGCCGAGGCGCGGGCCCGGGGGGAGGTAAGGACCTTCGAGGAGGAACTGGCCTTAGCCCGTAGACTGATAGGCGATGGGTCTTTTTCCGTACCTCAATGACCCCCCGGTCTTCCTGGTGGCCTTCGCCTTTGCTGTTTTTGGCCTCGTGGTCCACAACCTGTTCCAGGCCTACCTGGCGGACCGGTATGGGGATACGGCTCCCCGCCGCTTCGGTTTCCTCTCCTTGGACCTAAAGGTCCACCTGGAACCCTTAGGCCTGGTCTTTTTGCTCCTTTTGGGTTTCGGATGGCCGAGAACCGTGCCCACGAACCTTCCCGGGAGGAAGGGGGCCATGGTGGCCCTCATGGGGCCTTTGGGGTTTTTTGTGGCTGCCTTCCTCTATGGCCTTCTCGCCCGCTTTCTGCCCTATCCCTTTGGCGAAGGACTTCTGCTGGCCCAAAGGCTCATGCTCCTTCACGCCGCCATCTACCTTTTCCCCGTGCCTCCCTTGGATGGGGCCAAGGCCCTCTACGCCGTGGGCGGGTATGAGGCCCGGCGCTTTCTGGAGCAGCTTGCGGCCTACGGACCCCTGGGTTTCATCCTGATCTTTCTGGTGCTCTCCTATACCGGGGTTACCGGGGCGGTGGTCCAAGGGCTTGCGGGCTTCTTGGCCACGCTATACCGGGTCATCGGGCTATGATCGCTCTTTTGCAGCGGGATCCCCTGGCCTTTCTTTTGACCTTTGCCATCTTGGTGTTCAGCCTGGTCCTTCACGAGCTGGGCCACGCCTACGCGGCCTACCTTTTCGGGGACGCCACCGCCAAGCGACAAGGGAGGCTTACCCTTAACCCCTTGCGGCACCTGGATCCCCTGGGGACGGTGCTTCTCCTCCTGGTGGGCTTCGGCTGGGCCAAACCCGTGCCCATCTACCCCCCGGCCTTCCGCCACTACCGCCTAGGGCTTTTCGTGGTTTCCATTGCCGGGATCGTCATCAACCTGGTTTTGGCCGTGCTCTTTGCCCTCCTGGTTCGGGGGCTATTTACCCTGGATCCCGTGGGAGTGGTGATGACCCTGCGGGGGGAGGGGCAGACTGAGCTCGGCCTGCTGGCCCTGGCGGCCTTTTTCGCCAGTTCCATTAACCTGGTCCTGGCGGTCTTCAACCTCCTGCCCATCCCCCCCTTGGATGGTTCCAAGATCCTGCAGAGCCTTCTTCCCCTTTCTTGGCAACCCCTTTTGTGGCGGTTGGAGCAGTACGCCTGGCTTTCCTTTCTTCTGATCCTTACCGTGTTGCGGGGGCCTATCCAGGAGGTGTTGCGCTTGGCCCGGCGGGTGTTCTTTGGCTTTTTCTTCGGCTAGACTGGGGTCATGCGCACCCTGAGCCTGGTGCTGGCCGTGGTGGCCCTCCTGCTCCTCCTCCCCGCCCTCCTGCCCCTTTTGGGCTGGCTCAACTGGGTGGTCCTGCCCCTGGCCCTTCTGGCCGCAGGGCTCGGCCTGCTTTCGGGAGAGGAGCGGGCCTTTAAGCTCGGGCTTCTGCTGATGGTGGTTTCCGCCTTGCGCCTTTTCCTAGGGGGAGGCTTCCTCTAGCCAGGTGCGCAGGATCCTCAGGTTCCAGGCGTCCTCCTCCGGGCTCCTTGGGGTTTCCAAGATGAAGACCCGGCCCCTCAGCCGGGGGTCAAGGAGCACGCCCTTAAGCCCCTCCCCGATCTGGCCCTGGAGGAGGTGGGCGTGGTGGTCGATGCGGCTAGCCAAGCCCCCCACGGAATCGTTCAGGTGTACCACAGGCACCCGCTCGAGCCCCACGAGGCGGTCCAGCTCGCTCAAAACCCCCTTTGGATCCCCCTTCACGTCGTACCCGGCGGCATAGGCGTGGCAGGTGTCCAGGCAGACCCCTAAGGGCGTGTCCTCTATGAGCCAGGCCAACTCCTCAAAGCGAGCCCCCACCTTTTCCCCGCCACCAGCGGTGTTCTCCACCAGGAGGGTGGGGCGCTCCCTGACCCTGGCCAGGTGCAGGGCCTTCAGGAGACCTTCCTTGACCCGCTTGGGGTCTCCAGAGCCCGGATGGACCACCACGTACTCCAGGCCCAGTAGGCGGGCTTTTTCTAGGTCGTCCGCCAGGCTCATCACGCTCTTTTCCCAAAGCTCCCCTTCCGCTCCCAGGTTTACCAAGTAGGAGGCATGGATAACCCCGGGAAGCTCCCCGGCCATCTCCCGCAGGGCGCGAAACGTTTCCACCTCGCTTGGGGAGAGGGCTCGGGTTTTCCAGCTTCTCGGGCTTTTGGCGAAGATCTGGAAGGCGGAAAGACCCAGGGCCTGGGCTTCCTCCACGGCCCCGGCCACCCCCTTTTTTCCGGCGATGGAGAGGTGGAAGCCGTAGCGCGCCATGCTACTCCTCCTCCACAACCTCCACCCGTACCCGGGTGGCGGAAAGGGCCCCGATGGTTTTGGCCGCGGCGTAGGAGAGGTCGATGATATACCTTCCCCCAAAGGGCCCTCGGTCGTTGATGCGCACCACCACGCTTTTGCCGTTTTTTAGGTTGGTGACCCGCACCCGGGTGCCGAAGGGCAGGGAGGGATGGGCGGCGGTGAGGGCGTGCATGTCGTAGCGCTCCCCGCTGGCCGTGCGCCTGCCGTGGAAGCCGGGGCCATACCAGACCGCAAGCCCCTCCTGCAGGAAGCGGGTTTTGGCTGGGAGCTCCTTTTCCGTAAGCCTCAGGACCTGGCCGGGATGGATCAGGTCCGAGGTGAGGCCGTTGAGCTCCTTCAGTTCCCTCACGCTCATGCCGTGGGCTTTGGCGATGCGGAAGAGAGTATCCCCCTTCTTTACCGTGTAGGTCTGGGCCAGGGCGCCGGAGAGGAAAAGGGCCAGGATGAGGGTGCGCACCTAAACCTCCTGCCAGCCCCGGGGGAAGCGGGAGAGAAGCTCAATCCCTGTGTCCTGGATGAGGACGAGCTCCTCAATCCGCACTCCGCCTATACCCGGCAGGTAGACCCCGGGTTCCACGGTGACCACCATGCCCGCCTCGAGGGTTTCCTCCGTGTAGGGGGAAAGCCCCGGCCCCTCGTGCACCGCAAGCCCCACCCCGTGCCCCAGGGAGTGGACGAAGTAGCGGTCCAGGTCAAAGCGCTTAAGTTCCTCCCGGGCCAGGGCGTCCATCTCCTTGGTGCTCTTCCCTGGGCCCAGAACTTCAAGAACCCGTTCCAGGGCGGCCAGGGTGGCCTCAAAGGCCCGTTTGAGTTCCCCGTCCACCCTTCCCAAGGCCACGGTGCGGGTCATGTCCGAGTGGTACCCCTCCACCCTGGCCCCCAGGTCCAGGGTAACGAGCTCCCCTGCCTCGAGGGCTTTTTCCGAGGCCCTGGCGTGGGGCAAGGCTCCCCGCACCCCCGAGGCCACGATGGGGGGGAAGGCCACCTCGGCCCCCCGCCGTTTCAGGAAGAACTCTATTTCCAAGGCGACATCCCGTTCCAACACCCCTGGCTTGAGCAGGGTAAGGGCGTGGGCCAGGGCTTCCTCCGCCAGGGCCTGGGCCTTGCGGATCCTTTCCACTTCCTCCGGTGTCTTTTTGAGCCGGAGACGCTCGATAACCCCCTTGGTGGGCACCCACTCCGCGGGGGCAAGCTCCCGCAGGCGTTCCAGGGCGGCGTAGGGGAGGTGTTCCGCCTCAAAGCCCACCCGGCCCTTCAAGCCCTTGAAGACCTCCTCTTTTTCCTCCCGCTTCAGCACCCTGGCGGGGATGCGGCTTTCCTGCTCCGCCTCGGGGTAGCGGGGATCCGTGAGGAGGAAGGCTCCTTCGTGGGTAACGAGGACCTGGGCGTCTTCGGGGTGAGGAAAGCCCGATAGGTAGCGCACGTTCTCGGGACGGGTCACGTAAAGGGCGTCCAGCCCTAGGGGCTCGAGGAGGGTCTTCGGGTCCAGCACGGGGCCTACTATACCACCCGTTAACCCTCTTCTAGGTTCACGCCCCGGTAGAGGTCGTCCACGGCCAACTCCAGGGTGGGGCAGGGGAGAGGAAGCTTCTCCCCCGGCCCCAGGCGGAGGTAGGTCCACTGGTTTTCCTCCCGCAGGTAGGCCTCGAGGCTTGCCCGGCGGCTATCCACCAGGAGGTACGCCCGGAGCGAGGGCAGCCGGAGGTAGTGCCACAGCTTTTTCCCCCGGTCCAGGTCCTCCGTGCTTTCCGAGAGGATTTCCACCAAGAGGCAGGGGGCTTCCTCGTATAGGGAAGGGGAAGGGGTACACACCACCATGAGGTCGGGGTAGAAGACGGTATCCTCCGAAACCTTCAGCCTGCGGTCCACCGCATAGGCCTCACATCCTTCCTCCAAGGCCTTGGGGCCCACCTTTAGGAGAAGCCGGGTCAGGATCTGGTTATGGGCCCGCCCTGCCCCCGCCATGGCCCAAAGGGTTCCCTCCACCAGGTGATGGCGGATGGGGCTTTTCTCCTCCAGCTGGAGGTAGGCCTCGAGGCTGAGGGCCTTTCGGGCGGGCTGGCCCATGGCTCTATTCTAGCTTGGCCAAGCTGAAGCGCACCCGGCCTTCCTCGTCCTCCAGGAGGGTGGTGTGGCCGGGGAAGAGGCCTTCAGCAAACTCTAAGGCCAGGACCTCCTCGGCGATCCAGCTGCCGTGCCGTTTCAGGGCTTCCAGGTAGGCGCCTTCCGCCTCGTAGCCCACCCGGATGCGGTCGGAAACCTTGAGGCCCATCTCCTTGCGGGTCTGTTGCAGGTGGCGGATCAGGTCCCGGGCCAGGCCCTCAAGCCTCAGCTCCTCCGTGACCCGCACCTCCAGGGCGGCCACGTACCCCTCCTTTTCCAGGGCCTGGTACCCCTCGGGGGCCTGGGCCTCGAGGAGCACTTCCTCCGGCTCCAGGACCACCTCCTGGTCCTCCAAACGCAGGGGCACCCTTTCCCCCTTCAGGACCAGGCCAGCCACCCTCGAGGCCTCCCTTTCCAGGGCCTCGCGGATGCTGGGAAGCAGCTTGCCGTACTTCTTGCCGAGGAGCTTCAGGTTGGGCAGGACCCGGTAGCGGAGCACCTCTTCCCCTGGTTCCAAGACCCGCACTTCCTTCACGTTGAGCTCCTCGGCGATCTCGGGGGCGAAGTGCCTCAGGCCCTCCCGCTCGAGGGCGGTGGGAGCAGTGATGAGGAGAAGGGGAAGGGGGATGCGGGTCTTGATCCCGCTTCTAGCCCGGGCGGAGCGGGCCAGGTCTACCACCTTGAGCACCGCCCGCATCTTGGCCACCAGCTCCTGGTCCACCAGATGGGGGTCCACCTCGGGCCAGTCGGAAAGGTGCACGGAAAGGGGGGCCTCGGGGCTTACCGAGCGCACCAGGTTCTGCCAAAGGACCTCGGCTAAGAAGGGGGTGAAGGGGGCGGAGAGCTGGCTGATGGTGACCAGGGCCTGGTACAAGGTGGCGTAGGCGGACTCCCGGTCCAGGGGATCCTCGTTTTTCCAGTAGCGCCTGCGGCCCCGGCGCACGTACCACTGGGAGAGGTCCTCCACCACGAAGTCCCGCAGGGCCCGGCTGCTTTGGGTGGGGTCGTAGGCCTCGAGGGCCTCCGTCACCCTTTGAATCAGATCCTGGAGCCGGGCAAGAAGCCAGCGGTCCAGCTCGGGCCGCTTCTCCACGGGAGGCGGGTTCTTAAGGTCCGGCCGGTCCAGGTTGGCGTAGGTGACGAAGAAGCTATACACGTTCCAGAGGGTGAGGAAGTAGTCCCGCACCGTCTCCCGCACCAGGTTGGGCCCGAAGCGGCGGTCCGCCTCCGGGGGAGCGGAGATGTAGATGTACCACCTGAGGGCATCCGCGCCAAACTCCCGGATGATGTCCCAGGGGTCCACCACGTTCCCCTTGGACTTGCTCATCTTCTGGCCCTTTTCGTCCAGGATGAGGCCGTGGCAGATGACGTTTTTGAAGGCGATGGAGCCGAAGAGCATCACCCCAAGCTGGTGCAGGGAGTTGAACCAGCCCCGGGTCTGGTCGATGCCTTCCGCAATGAAGTCCGCGGGGAAGGCCTGCTTAAACTCCTCCCCGTTCTCGAAGGGGTAGTGCAAGGAGGCAAAGGGCATGGCCCCGGAGTCGTACCAGACATCGATCACGTAGGGAACCCGGCGCATGGTGCCCCCGCAGGTGCACTGGAGTTCCACCCCGTCCACGTAGGGACGATGGGGATCAAAGGGTTCGGGAAGGGGTTGAATGGCCCTTTCCTTCAGCTCCTGGAAGCTGCCGATGGCCTCTTCCTTTCCACAAGAGCCGCAGACCCAGATGGGAAGGGGCGTGCCCCAGTAGCGGTTGCGGCTTAGGGCCCAGTCCACCAGGTTCCGGAGCCACTCCCCGTAGCGTCCCTCCTTGATGTGGGGCGGGACCCAGTTGATCTCCTGGTTTTTGCGGATGAGTTCCTCTTTGAAGAGGGTGTTTTTGATGAACCAGGTTTCCGTGGCGTAGTACATGAGGGGGGTGGAGCACCGCCAGCAGTGGGGGTAGCTGTGGAGGTAGCTTTCCTCCTTGAAAAGAAGCCCCCGGGAACGTAGGTCTTTCAGGATGGCCCGGTTGGCCTCGCGGAAGAAGAGGCCCTTAAAGGGCTCCACCAGGAGTCTCCCCTCCTCGTCCACCGTCTTGAGGAGGGGAAGGCCGTAGGCCCTGGCCGTGTCCAGGTCCTCGGCCCCGAAGGCGGGGGCCTGGTGGACGATGCCCGTGCCGTCCTCCCGGCTCACGTACTCGGCCAGGACCACGAGGTACCCCTTCTCCAGCGCCTGGGGGTAGGGGGGGTCGTAGGCCAGGCCCTCCAGTTCCTTCCCGAAAAAGGTCCTGAGAATGGGGGTTTCCTCGCCGAGAAGCCTGCGGCCCAGGGTTTCCTCGAGGATCACCACCTCCTCCCCCACGGCAAAGGCCCCATAGGTGTACTCGGGGTGCACCGCCGCGGCCACGTTCCCGGGGAGGGTCCAGGGGGTGGTGGTCCAGATGAGGAGGCTAGCCTGCTTCAGGCCCAGTTTTTCCGGTTCCTTAAGGGGAAGGCGTACATAAACCGAGGGATCGGTGATCTCCTTGTACCCCAAGGAGAGCTCGTGGGAGGAAAGGGGCGTGCCGCACCGGGGACAGTAGGGCACCACCTTGTGGTCCCGGTAGAGGAGCCCCCGGTCGAAGAGGTTCTTCAGGCTCCACCAGATGCTTTCCACATAGGTGGGGTGCAGGGTGGCGTAGGCGTTCTTGAGATCCACCCAGTAGGCGATGCGCTCGGTGAAGGCCTCCCACTCCTTCTCGTAGGTGAACACCGACTCCCGGCAGGCCTGGTTGAAACGCTCGATGCCGTAGGCCTCGATCTCCCGTTTGCTCTTTAGCCCCAGCTTCTTCTCCACCTCCAGTTCCACGGGGAGGCCGTGGGTGTCCCAGCCGGCCCGGCGGGGTACGTAATAGCCCCGCATGGTCTTGTACCGGGGGAAAAGGTCCTTGTAGCTTCGGGCCTGGGCATGGCCCACGTGGGGCATGCCGTTGGCGGTGGGAGGGCCTTCGTAAATGGTGTAGCGGGGCCTCCCTTTACGGTTTTCCACGCTTTTCTCAAAGATTCTCTCCCGCTTCCAGAACTCCAGAACCTCCTCTTCCAGCCTGGGAAAGTTGGGTTCGCTGACCTCCTTGAACATACACTCCTCCTTAAAGAAACGCCCGCGCCCTTGGGGCGCGGACGAAAGCGCAAGGGCTTCCGCGGTACCACCGCGCTTCCTGGAGATAGCCTCCAGGCCCTCATTTCCGCGCGATCACGGGCGCACCCGGCGGGCATTACTCGAGGCCCTTAGCCCCTTTCCTCCCGCGGCTCCGGGGTGATCTTCCCGCCTTTCCTCACCACCGGGCTTCCACCCTCCCCGGCTCGCTCTAGGCTATTGGAAAGGGGTACTCTCCCCATCCTCGCCTTTACAGCTCATGCCCCCTGGGGTAAAATCCCCCGTTGGCGGCTAAGCCCATGCTAGCAGCCCTCCCCTTCCTTGACAACGCCTGGGCTGGGTCTGCTAGAATCGAGCTAAGCCGGTCCACTTCCCGACAAAAGGAGTGCTCATGGAGCTGTACCTGGATACCGCCAACTTGGAGGAGATACGGGAGATCGCTGCCTGGGGGGTGCTCTCCGGGGTGACCACCAACCCCACCTTGGTGGCTAAGGAGTATGCGGGCCGAGGAGCAAAGCTGACCGAGGAGGTTCTGTTCGCTCACCTACGGGCCATATGTGAGGTGGCGAAGGGACCTGTGTCGGCGGAGGTGACCGCGCTGGCGGCAGAGGCCATGGTGGAGGAGGGCCTGCGGCTTGCCGCCATCCACCCCCACATTGTGGTCAAGCTGCCCACCACCGAGGAGGGCCTGAAGGCCTGCAAGCGCCTTTCCACCCAGGGGGTGAAGGTGAACATGACCTTGATCTTTTCCGCCAACCAGGCTCTTCTGGCAGCCCGGGCAGGGGCAGCCTATGTTTCCCCCTTCCTGGGCCGGGTGGACGATATCTCCTGGGATGGGGGAGAGCTTTTGCGGGAGATCGTGGAGCTGATCCAGGTCCAGAACCTGTCGGTCAAGGTCATCGCTGCTTCCATCCGCCACCCCCGCCATGTGACGGAGGCTGCCCTTCTGGGGGCGGACATCGCCACCATGCCCTATGCGGTCTTCAAGCAGCTTCTTAAGCATCCTTTGACGGACATAGGCCTTAGACGCTTTATGGAGGACTGGGAGAAGGTCAAGCCATGAGGAGAAAAGCGGATACCCAACAAGAAGCGCCCCTCACCTACCAGGAGCTTTCGGCCAAGATCCTTCCGGAGCTCCACCTGCTGGCCCAGGAGGCGGGGATCGAGAACTACAAGCGCATGAAGAAGGACCAGCTCATCATGGCCCTCCTGGAGCGGCAGACCCAAGGGGAGGGCCTGCAGCTGGTCAAGGGGTACCTGGAGATCAGCCCGGATGGGTACGGGTTCATCACCGAGAACCTGTACAACCTGGAATCCAGGGTGGCCATCGTCTCTGCGGGTCTCATCCGGCAGTATGCCTTGAGGAGCGGGGACTACATCGTGGGCCGGGTGCGGCCTCCGCGGGAGAACGAGCGCTACGGAACCCTCCTCAAGGTGGAGGCGGTCAACGACCTGGATCCCGAGGCCGCCAAGAACCGGCCCCGCTTTGACGAGCTCATCCCCCAGTTCCCCGACCGGCAGATCAAGCTGGAAACCACCCCCGATGAGCTTTCCACCCGGGTGATCGACCTGCTGGCCCCCATCGGCCGGGGGCAGCGGGGGCTCATCGTGGCCCCGCCCAAGGCGGGCAAGACCACCCTCCTCAAGAAGATCGCCAATGCGGTCCTGAAGAATGAACCCGACATCAAGGTGATCGTTTTGCTCATAGACGAGCGCCCCGAGGAGGTCACGGACTTCCGGGAAAGCGTCCAGGGAGCTGAGGTCATCGCCAGCACCTTTGACGAACCTCCCCAGAACCATATCCGGGTGGCGGAGTTCGTCCATGAGAGGGCCAAGCGCATCGTGGAGGAGGGGGGGCACGTGATGATCCTCCTGGACTCCATCACCCGCCTGGCCCGGGCCAACAACCTGGTAACCCCGCCCACGGGCCGTACCCTGTCGGGTGGTTTGGACTCCGCTGCCCTCTACTTCCCCAAGCGCTTCCTGGGAGCGGCCCGCAACATCCGGGGTGGGGGTAGCCTCACCATCCTGGCCACGGCCCTGGTGGAAACGGGAAGCCGCATGGACGACGTGATCTTTGAGGAGTTCAAGGGGACGGGCAACATGGAACTCCACCTTTCCCGCCGCCTCGAGGAGCGCCGCATCTTCCCGGCCATCGACATCCTGAAGTCCGGGACCCGTCGGGAGGAGCTCCTCTTGGGCGAGGAGGTGGTGCACAAGATGTGGCTTCTCAGGAAGGTCCTGGCGGATATGGACCCGGCGGAGGCCATGGAGATGCTCCTTGCCCGCCTGGGGCGCACCAAGAACAACAAGGAGTTTCTGGCGTCCTTGGCCGCCCGTTAGGCGGGATTTTCCCTTGGGGGGCGGAAAGCCCGCCCCCCAAGGCCTTTTGCCCCTTGCCTTTTCCCCGCTTGGTCCTGGTATAATCCCCGCGAGGTTTTGGTGGGGTTTGGGAGGTGAGCATTGCGGGGAGTATGGGGAAGTTTATGGCTCTTGGTTTCCTCTTTGGCCTTCGCCAAGCTGCCTGCTCTTAGCCCCCTTCCTCTTCCCGCGAACACGGTGGAGGTGGGCCAGGCGGTCAAAAAGGGATGGGTGGTCTATGAGGTGAAGCCCGGGGATACCCTGGCGGGGATTGCCGCTCGTTACGGGGTGGATCCCCGGCACATCATGTGGTCCAGCAACCTGCAAGGCGATCGCTTGCAGGTGGGGCAAAGGCTTCTTATCCCCTTGGTGGCCGTGGAGGACCGTTCCCCCCGGGTACCCCCGGGGGTGGAGGTGTACCGTGTGCGCCCGGGGGATACCCTGCAGGGAGTGGCGAGCCGTTATGGGGTAAGCGTTCTGGAACTGGTTTCCGCCAACCCTTCCTTAGAGAGCTTGGACCGGCTGGTGGCGGGGAGCGTCCTGTACATTCCAAGAAAAGCTAAGGGCTTGGTGGTATCCCTGCCCGAGGGGCAGACCCTGGTGGACCTGGCGGCTCGTTTCGGCCTCTCCCCAGTGGCGGTGGCCCGGGCCAACGGCATCCAGGACCCCGCGGAGCTCAGGCCCGGGGACCTGGTCCTCCTCCCCGGTATCCAGGCCAAGACCACCTATGAGCGGCTTCTCGCCAAACAGGAGGAGGAGCGCAGGGCCCGCCTCGAGGCGGAGCGCCGGCGCCAGGAGGAGCTTAGGCGCCTGGCGGAGGAGAGGAGGAGGCAGCAGGCCTTGGCCCAGCAACGTACCCGGCAGGTGCAGCAGGCCCAGACCCAGCGGCCCCAGGTGCGCCGGGTGAGCTACCAGGAAGGGGCCATGCGCTGGCCTCTTTCGGGCTTTCGCATCACCACCTATTTCGGCCAACGGGGAGTCTTTCAGCGCTTCCACACGGGGATTGACCTAGCTGCAGCGTACGGCACCCCCATCGTGGCGGCCAAGGCGGGGCAGGTGGAGGTGGCGGGTTGGAGCTCCGTGGGCTATGGCTTCCATGTGGTGTTGGACCACGGGGGCGGGGTGGAAACCCTTTACGCCCACATGTCGCGCATCGCTGTGCGGGCCGGCCAGTGGGTGGAGGCCGGGCAGGTGATCGGCTACGTGGGCTCCACCGGCTGGTCCACCGGGCCCCACCTGCACTTTGAGGTGAGGGTGGGTGGGGTGGTCCGTAACCCCTTGGCCTATTTGCCTTGAGTAAGTTTTAGTGCCCCCCGGGGGCCTTTGGGCCCCCGGCTTCTTTTGGCTTGACCCGGTGGGCGGTAAGCTGGAGGATGGAGGACGGGATGGAGAAGGGAACCTTTCAGATCAAGACGGGCTTCGCCGAGATGTTCAAGGGTGGGGTGATCATGGATGTGACCACCCCCGAGCAGGCGGTGATCGCCGAGGAGGCGGGGGCAGTGGCGGTGATGGCCCTGGAGAGGGTCCCCGCCGACATCCGGGCCCAGGGTGGGGTGGCCCGCATGTCCGACCCCAAGGTCATCAAGGAGATCATGGCCGCGGTTTCCATTCCCGTGATGGCCAAGGTGCGGATCGGCCACTTCGTGGAGGCCATGATCCTCGAGGCCCTGGGGGTGGACTTCATCGACGAGTCCGAGGTCCTCACCCCTGCGGATGAGGAGCACCACATCGACAAGTGGAAGTTCAAGGTGCCCTTCGTGAACGGGGCCCGGGACCTGGGGGAGGCCTTAAGGCGCATCGCTGAGGGAGCGGCCATGATCCGCACCAAGGGGGAGGCGGGCACGGGCAACGTGGTGGAGGCGGTCCGCCACGCCCGCACCATGTGGAAGCAGATCCGCTACGTCCAGTCCCTAAGGGAGGACGAGCTCGTGGCCTACGCCAAGGAGATCGGGGCCCCCTTGGAGCTGGTCCGGTGGGTCCACCACCACGGCCGCCTTCCCGTGGTGAACTTCGCCGCCGGGGGCATCGCTACCCCAGCGGACGCGGCCCTCATGATGCACCTGGGCATGGACGGGGTTTTCGTAGGTAGCGGCATCTTCAAGTCCGGGGACCCCAAGAAGCGGGCCCGGGCCATCGTGCGGGCGGTGACCCACTACAACGATCCTGAGGTGCTGGCCGAGGTTTCCGAGGACCTGGGGGAGCCCATGGTGGGCATCAACCTGGACCAGCTTAAGGAAGAGGAGCGCCTGGCCAAACGGGGCTGGTGAGATGGCGTCGCGGGCGGTCTGCGGGGTTTACGAGATCCACCCTGAGCAGGTGGAGAAGGCGCGCGCGGCCTTGCCCGAGGAGGCGGTGCTGGGGGAAGCCGCCCTCCTCCTTAAGGCTTTGGCCGACCCCACCCGGATGCGCCTTCTTCTGGCTTTGAAGACGGCGGGGGAGCTTTGCGTGTGCGATCTAGCCCTCCTCGCTGGGGTTTCGGTTTCTGCGGTGAGCCATCAGCTCAGGCTTCTGCGCCAGGCAAGGCTGGTGGCCTTCCGGAGAGAGGGAAAGCGGGTCTACTACCGCTTGGCGGACGAGCACGTGGAACGGCTTCTTGAGGAGGCTTTGGAGCACGCGGAAGAGAACACTTGACTAGCTACTCAAATGATGCTACCCTGGGAACATGGATGCTCACAGGGTTCGCGTGTTCCGGGTGGAGGGTTTGGACTGCGCCGACTGCGCCTTAAAGGTGGAGAAAGCCCTTTCCGGGGTGCCTGGAGTGGTGCAGGCCCAGGTCAGCTTTGCCAGCGGTAAGGCGTATCTGCACCTCGAGGTTCCCGGGGCGGAGAAGGAGGCGGAAAGGGTGGTTTCCGCCCTGGGCTACCGTTTGAAGCCTGAAGGGGACACGACCAGGGGTGTTTTGGGACCCTGGCGCTGGGCCTTGGCTTCCGGAGGGCTTCTCCTGGCGGCCTTTTTGGCTTCGCTCTTCCTCCCCGGCCTAGCCCCTTGGGGCTATCGGCTGGCGGCCTTGGTGGGGGTTTTCCCCCTGGCTCGTCGTGCGGTGGCTGCGTTCCGGCAAAACCCCTTTAGCATGCAGAGTCTGGTCACGCTGGCCACCCTTGGGGCCTTGGCCATCGGGGCGGAGGCCGAGGCGGCGGTGGTGGTCTTCCTCTTCCTGGTGGGGGAGGTGCTGGAGGCTTATAGCGTGGCCCAGGCCCGCAGGTCCCTTTACGCCCTTTCCGAGCTTCTTCCCAGGCGGGCCTACCGCCTGAAGGAGGGTGGGGTGGAGGAGGTGCCCCTTAAGGCCTTGAGGGTGGGGGACCTGGTGAGGGTGCCCCCGGGGGAGCGGGTACCGGCCGACGGGGTGGTGGTGTCTGGACAGGCTTCCGTGGAGGAGGCCGCCTTCACCGGGGAGCCCTTGCCTAGGCCCAAGGGGATAGGGGACCGGGTTTACGGGGGCAGTCTGGTGCAGGAGGGGAGCTTGGTGGTAAAGGTGGAGCGCCTTCCCGAGGAGGGCTTCCTGGCGGAGATGGAACGCCTGGCGGAGGGGGCCTTGCTTAAGAAGAGCCAGGCGGAGCGGGTGGTGGATGCCTTTAGCCGCCGCTACACCCCGGCGGTCCTGGCCCTGGCAGGCTTCGTGGCCCTGGTCCTTCCCCTTTTCCGGGGGGATTTCCTGGGGCATGTCTACAAGGCCTTGGGCCTTCTCCTCATCGCCTGTCCCTGCGCTCTGGTGGTGTCGGTGCCTGCGGCCATCGCCGCAGGGGTGGCCCGGGGAGCCAGGGCGGGGGTGCTCTTTAAGAGCGGGGCGGCCCTGGAGCGCTTGGCTGGGGTTCGCTACGTGGCTTTGGACAAGACGGGAACCCTGACCCTGGGAAAGCCCACGCTGGTGCGGGTGGTTACCTTTGGGGTTTCGGCGGAGGAGGCCTTGGCCCTGGCGAAGGGGGTGGCGGAGGGTTCCTCCCACCCCTTAGCCCGGGCGGTGCGGGAGGCTTTGGGCCCCAAGGCCTTGCCCTCGGAGGAGCATCGGGCGGTGCCGGGCCTCGGGGCCTTCGCTCGGGTGGAGGGGAAGGAGGTGGGTTTGGTGCGGCCCGAGGCCTGGGACCTGTCCCCGGAAGTAGAGGCCCAGGTGAAGGCCTTGACGGAGGAAGGCTTCAGCCTTTCCCTCTTGGTTAGGGAGGGGGTTCCCTTGGCCCTCTTGGCCTTCCAGGATACCCCCCGCCCCGAGGCCCGGGAAGCCTTGGCCGAACTGCGCCGACTGGGCCTTAAGCCCCTCCTGCTTACCGGCGACCGGGAGACCTCTGCTTTGGCTTTGGGCACGGCCATAGGGCTTTTTCCTGAGGAAATCCGGGCTGGCCTTTCTCCCGTGGACAAGCTCCGCCTGGTGGAGGAGTTGGCAGGTAGGGGTGGCGTGGCCATGGTGGGGGATGGGGTGAACGACGCCCCAGCCCTGGCCAAGGCCACGGTAGGGCTTGCCGTGGCCGAGGGCACGGAAGCGGCCCTGCAGAGTGCAGACGTGGGGCTTCTGAGCCTTGCCGCCTTGCCCCGGGCCTTCCGGCTAAGCCGCCTGACCCTGGGCGTGGTCCGCCAGAACGTGGCCGTGGCGGTGGGGCTCAAGGGGCTTTTCCTCCTCACCACCCTCATGGGTTACACGGGGCTTTGGACCGCAGTGCTGGCGGACAATGGAGCACTCGTGTTGGTGACGGCCAACAGTCTGCGTCTTTTGTGGCGCCGGGTATAG
>NZ_ATNI01000047.1:0-15964 GCF_000511705.1 Thermus sp. NMX2.A1 | reverse complement strand
GGTTAAGCTTCCCCTTTACGCCGAAGCAGGAATCCCCGAGGTATGGCTTGTGAACCTAAAGGAGAACCTCCTCGAGGTCTACCGGGAGCCCCGTGAGGGACGCTACCGGTCCATCCGCCTCCTCTCCCCCTCCGAGCCCGTAAGCCCCTTGGCCTTCCCCGAGATCAGCCTGCCCTGGGCACCATCTCCTTGAGGCTCGGGTAAAGGAGGGCGTAGGCGTAGCCGTCGGTAAGGGCCTTCAAGGAGGCCTCGAGGATGTTCTCGCTGGCCCCCACGGTGGCGAAGCGCTCCTCCCCCCGCTTCATCTCGATCATCACCCGCACCCCGGAGTTGGTCCCCGACTCCTGGCCGGAGAGGATGCGCACCTTGTAGTCGGTGAGCTCCACATCGGAAAGCTCGGGGTAAAACTGGAGCACGGCCTTGCGGAAGGCCCTGTCCAGGGCGGAAACCGGCCCCGAGGGGCTTTCCGCTGCGGTGTGCTGCAGGCTCTCCCCCACCCGAACCCGCACCGTGGCCTCGGCCCAGGCGGTATCCAGGCCGCTTCCGTGGACGAAGACGGAAAACCCCTCCACGCTGAAGGGCAGGCTCCCCCCCTTCAGGCGGTGGGCCAGGAGGTAGAAGCTGGCCTCCGCCCCCTCGAAGGCGTAGCCCTCGTACTCCAGGGCCTTGACCTCGTCCAACAAGCGCTTGGCCTCCTCCTTGGAAAGATCCACCCCCAGCTCCTGCAGCTTGGCCAGGAGGTTGGAACGGCCCGCCACATCGGACACCAGGAAGCGGCGGCTATTCCCCACCCACTCCGGAGGAATGTGCTCGTAGGTGCGGGGGTTCTTCAAGACGGCGGAGACGTGGACCCCCGCCTTGTGCGCGAAGGCTGACTCCCCCACGTAGGGAGCCCGGCGGTTGGGGGTCTGGTTGGCCCTCTCGTCCACGAAGTGGGAAAGCTCCTTAAGCCCCTTTAACCTTTCCGGTGGAATGGCGGGGATGCCGTACTTGAAGACCAAGGTGGGAAGGAAGCTGGTCAGGTTCAGGTTGCCGCAGCGCTCCCCGTAGCCGTTGATGGTGCCTTGGGCGTGGGTGGCCCCGGCCCGCACCGCCGCCAGGGCGTTGGCCACCGCCAGCTCGGCGTCGTTGTGGGGGTGGATGCCGATCCGCAGGTGGGGAAAGCGCTCCACCACCGCCTTGGTGATGGCGTAGACCTCCTCGGGCAGGGTGCCCCCGTTGGTGTCGCAAAGGACCAGGGTGTCCGCACCGCCTTGGGCGGCCGCCTCCAGGGTGGCCAGGGCGTAGCCGGGGTCCTCCTTGTACCCGTCAAAGAAGTGCTCGGCGTCGTAGACCACCCGCTTCCCCCGCCGGACGAAGAAGGCCACGGTGTCCTGGATCATGCGGAGGTTTTCCTCCAAAGTGGTTTCCAGAGCCTCGAGGACATGCAGGGTCCAGCTCTTGCCGAAGAGGACCACCACCGGGGTTTCCGCCTCCAACAGGGCCAGAACCGAAGGGTCCTCCTCCGGCAAAAGCCCCTTCCTACGGGTGGCCCCGAAGGCGGAAAGCTTGGCCTCCCCCAGGTCCACCCCCTTCATGCGCTGGAAAAACTCGGCGTCCTTGGGATTGGACCCCGGCCAACCTCCCTCGATGAGGTGTACGCCGAAGGCCGCCAGGCGTTTGGCGATGGCCACCTTATCGTCCACGGAAAGGCTGATGCCTTCCCCCTGTGTCCCGTCCCTGAGGGTGGTGTCTAAGATCTCCACCATCTCTTCATCCCCTTGGGCAGCCTTATGCCCTTCCTCGCTAAACCGAGCCCCCCTTCCTGGAACCCCCACCCTGGGGTGACCAGGGTGGGGTGGGACTAGACTCCCCGCTGGACCTCCTCGATGGAGGGTGGATGGCGGGTGGCACGGCCGCTCGCCAGCTTGCCGGCGGCGTCCAGGAAGGCCAGGGCCGAGGCCTCAATGATGTCGGGGGATACCCCCACCCCCACCGCCTGGAGCTCCCCCAGGCGGAGCCTCACCGTCACCTGGCCCAGGGCCTCGGTGGAACCCGTGATGGCCTCCACCCGGTAGAGCTCCAGCTCGGGCCTGAGGCCAATGGCGTCCTGAATGGCCTTGTACACGGCATCCACGGGCCCATCCCCGGTGTGCGTGGCCACCCTTTCCCCATCCGGGGTCCTCACCTTCACCGTGGCCGTGGGCAGAAGTCCCGAGCCTGAGAAGAACTGCACGTGCTCTAGGGCGAAGAACTGGGAAGCGGGCTCCCTCTCGCTTTCCACCAGGGCCTGAAGCTCCTCGGCAGACAAAGGTCCCTTCTTCTCGGCGATCTCCTTGAAGCGGGAGAAGAGCACCTTAAGCTGCTCTTCCGTAAGGTCCTTATAGCCCAGGTCCTCGAGGGCCTTCTTGAAGGCAGCCCTTCCCGAGTGCTTGCCCAGCACCAAGACCGCAGGCCGCCTCCCGATGAGCCCGGCGTCCATGATCTCGTAGGTGGAGCGGTGCTTTAAGACCCCATCCTGGTGGATCCCCGACTCGTGGGCGAAGGCGTTGTCCCCCACGATGGCCTTGTTGGGGGGCACGGGCATGCCGGTGTAGCGCTCCACCAGGCGGGAAACCCGGTAGATCTCCCGGGTGTTGATCTGGGTCTTGGCCTTGTACCAGTCCCGGCGCACGTAAAGGGCCATGACCACCTCCTCCAAGGAGGTGTTGCCCGCCCGCTCCCCGATGCCGTTGATGGTGCACTCCACCTGCCCCGCCCCGTTCTCGATGCCCGCCAGGGCGTTGGCGGTGGCCAGGCCCAGGTCGTCGTGGGTGTGGGTGGAGATGATCACATCCCTACCCCGCACCACCTCGTCCCGGATGCGCCGTATCAGGGCCCCATACTCCCCGGGCGTACCGTACCCAGTGGTGTCGGGAATGTTGATGGTGGTGGCCCCGGCCTCAATGGCCACCTCGTAGAGGCGCTTCACGAAGTCCCAGTCCGCCCGCATCACGTCCTGGGCGGAAAACTCCACGTCGTCCACATACCTCCTGGCGTAGCGGACCATCTTGTCCGCCATCTCCAAGACCTCCTCCTCGGTTTTCTTCAGCATGTACTCGAGGTGGATCTTGGAAGCCGAGGTGAAGACGTGGATACGGGGTTTTTCCGCCTTCTCCAGGGCCTTGGCCGCCTGGTCGATGTCCAGGGTGTGGGTGCGAGCCAAGGCGGCGATGATGGGGCCCCTTACCTCCTCAGCGATCCGCCTTACCGCCTCAAACTCCAAGGGCCCGGATACGGGGAAGCCCGCCTCGATGATGTCCACGTTGAGTCGGGCCAAGGCGTGGGCGATCTCCAGCTTCTGGTCCAGGGAAAGGGCTACCCCTGGGCTCTGCTCCCCGTCCCTAAGCGTGGTGTCAAAGATGCGGATGTGCCTTTCCATCTTCTCCCTCCCTAAAACGCACTAGGCCCCCCAGATTGGGGGGCCCTTGGTACCCACCTAGCCTACCTCCTCCAATACCCTTGCCCGCAGGAAGGGCATCATGGCCCGAAGCCTCGCCCCCACCTCCTCGATGGGGTGCTCCTTCCAGCGCTTGCGGTTCGCCTCTAAGACCGGCTGGCCCACCTGGTTTTCCAGCATCCACTCCCGGGCGAACTCCCCGGACTGGATCTGCCGGAGGATTTCCCGCATGCGCTTCTTGGTTTCCTCCACCGGCACCGAAACCTCGCCCCGGGTGTAATCCCCGTACTCGGCGGTATTGGAGATGGAGTAGCGCATCCCGGCGAAGCCCGCCTCGTAGATGAGGTCCACAATGAGCTTCACCTCGTGCACGGTTTCAAAGTAGGCCATTTCCGGAGGGTAGCCCGCCTCCACCAGGGTTTCAAACCCCGCCTGGATGAGCCGGGTAAGCCCCCCGCACAGCACCGCCTGCTCCCCGAAGAGGTCGGTTTCCGTCTCGTCCTTGAAGGTGGTGGGGATGACCCCAGCCCGGGCCGCCCCTATGGCCTTGGCGTAGGCCAAGGCGGTGGGGAAGGCCGAACCCGAAGCATCCTGGTGCACGGCCACCAGAGCCGGCACCCCACTTCCCTTCACGTACTCGCTCCGCACCAGGTGGCCAGGGCCCTTGGGGGCCACCATCCAGACGTCCAGATCCCTCCTGGGCTTGATCTGGCCGAAGTGGATGTTGAAGCCGTGGGCGAAGGCTAGGGCCGCTCCCTCCTTAAGGTTGGGCTCGATCTCCTCCCGGTAAACCCGGCCCTGGGTCTCGTCGGGAAGGAGGACCATCACGACGTCCGCCTCCCGTACCGCCTCGGCCACGGAAAGGACCCTGAGGCCCATAGCCTCCGCCTTGGCGGCGCTGCGGGAACCAGGCCTAAGGCCCACCCGCACATCCACCCCCGAGTCCTTGAGGTTCAGGGCGTGGGCGTGCCCCTGGGAGCCAAAGCCCAGCACCGCCACCTTCTTGCCTTGGATGAAGCCTAGGTCCGCGTCGTGCTCGTAGTAGATCTTCATACCGCCTCCCGTTTTTCCCTGACCTTAAGGGTGCGCTCCCCTCGGCTCATGGCCACCGCTCCGGTGCGCATGACCTCGAGGATCCCATAAGGCCTAAGGGCCTCGATGAAGGAGTCTATCTTCTTGGAGTCCCCGGTGAGCTCCAGGATCAGGCTCTTCTGGGCCACATCCACCACCCGAGCCCGGAAGGCTTCCTGGATGTCCTTCACCGCCAATCTTTCCTCCACCCCAGCCACGTGGACCTTCACCAGGCAAAGCTCCCGCTCCACATGGGGCTCGGAGTGGTCGGTCACCTTCAAAACCTCGATCAGGCGGTTTAGCTGTTTTTCCACCTGCTCCAGGGTGTGGTCGTCCCCCGAGACCACTAGGCTGATGCGGGAAAGCCCCGGCACATGGGTGGTCCCCACCGCCAGGCTCTCCAGGTTGAAGCCCCGGCGGGCGAAAAGGCCCGTGATGCGGCTCAAGACCCGGGGGTGGTCCTGCACCAACACCGAGATCACGTGCCTCACGCCTCCACCTCCTCCCGTTCCGCCGGGTGCTCGAGGATCATGTCCTCCGCCGCTCCCCCGGCCGGAATCATGGGGAAGACCCCTTCCTCGTGGTAGACCTTAAACTCGGCCACCACGGGCCCATCGGCGGAAAGCACGGCCTCCACCCCTTTCATCAGATCCTCCTTGCGCTCCACCCTGACCCCCTTGATGCCGTAGGCCTCCGCCAGGCGGGCGAAGTCGGGGTTGGAGTCAGCCAGGTACACCTCGGAGTAGCGCTTGGCGTGGAAGAGGTCCTGCCACTGCCGCACCATGCCCAAGTAGCCGTTGTTGAGGATCACCACCTTCACGTCCAGCTTGTACTTGACCACGGTGGCCAGCTCCTGGAGGGTCATCTGGAAGGAGCCATCCCCGTCGAAGTCGATGACCAGTTCCTCCGGCCGGGCCACCTTGGCCCCGATGGCGAAGGGAAGACCCACCCCCATGGTGCCCAAGCCCCCGGAGGTGATGAAGCTCCTCGGCCGGGTCACGGCGAAGAACTGGGCGGCGAACATCTGGTGCTGCCCCACCCCGGTGGTGACGATGGCATGCCCCCCCGTGGCCTCGGCGAAGGCCTTGATGACCTCCTGGCTTTGCAGGTAAGGCTTAGGCTTCCAGCGCAAGGGATAACGGGTGCGCCACTCCTCCAGCTCCCGCCACCAGGAGGCCAGCTTCAGGGGCTTAGCCCCTTTCAGCATCTCCCTAAGGACCAAGCGGGCATCCCCCACGATGGGAATGTGGGTGCGCACCAGCTTCCCGATCTCCGCCGGGTCGATGTCCACGTGGATGATGGTGTGGGCATGGGGAGCAAAGCGGGAAACCTTCCCCGTGACCCGGTCGTCAAAGCGGAGGCCGATGGCCAGGATCACATCCGCATGGTGGATGGCCCGATTGGCGGCCACGGTGCCGTGCATTCCCGGCATCCCCAGCCACAGGGGATGGTTCCCGGGGAAGGCCCCCAGGCCCATGAGGGTGGTGATCACGGGGATTCCCGTCCGCTCGGCAAAGGCCAGAAGCTCCCCGTGGGCGTGCTGGGCCCCACCCCCCACCATCAGGATCGGCCTCTCCGCCTTCTCCAGGGCATCCAGGGCCCGTTCGATCTGCTTGGGGTGGCCCTTGGTGGTGGGTTTGTACCCGGGAAGGTCCAGCTCCACGTCAAAGGTGCCGGTGAACTCGGAAAGCTGCACATCCTTGGGCAGATCGATCAGCACCGGCCCCGGCCTCCCGCTGGAGGCGATGTGGAAGGCCTCCCTCACCACCCGGGGGATGTCGTTTACCTCCTGCACCAGGTAGTTGTGCTTGGTGATGGGCATGGTCACCCCGGTGACGTCCGCCTCCTGGAAGGCGTCGGTACCGATGAGGGCCCGGGGGACGTTCCCGGTGATGGCCACCACCGGGGTGGAGTCCATGTAGGCATCCACCAGGCCGGTCACCAGGTTCAAGGCCCCGGGACCGCTGGTGGCCATCACCACCCCCACCCTGCCGGAAGCCCGGGCGTAGGCAGTGGCGGCGTGGACTCCCCCTTGCTCGTGCCGCACCAGGATGTGGCGGATGGGACTGTCATACAGGGCGTCGTAGGTGGGCATGATGGCCCCACCCGGGTGGCCGAAGATGACCTCCACCCCTTCCCGCTCCAGCGCCTTCAAAAGTGCCTCCGCTCCCTTCATCTCCCCCTCCTAAACCAAAACCCCCCGGATTCTCCGGGGGGTTTTGGATGCGCCCTAAAACGCTACACCCTACCCCCCGCTGGCCCTACGATTAGGACCAGGCCTAGGGATAGGACGAGGCCGAAGCGCATCTTGGGCTTTATCCTAGCCCCCTTTGTGAAGGGTGTCAAGAGCCCAGGCGGCGGGCGATGGCGGCTATGGCCACCCGTGCGTGCTCCCGGCCGTTTTCGATAAACACCGTGCGGGTGTCCGGCCCAAAGGCACTGGAGCCGATGGCGAAAAGCCCCTTGCGCGAGGTTTCCCATTCCGGGGAAAGCCAGGGTTTCTCCCCCTCGTAGCGCACCTTGGCCCCCCTAAGGAGATGGTCTTCCGCCCGGTAGCCGATCTGGACCAGGACGAAGTCGGCCTCCAAGAACTCCTCCCCTTGGGGTCTTTCCAGGACGAGGCCCTCCGGGGTAATGGCCTTTACCCTGGCCTCCATCACCGCCAGAATGCTTCCCTCCTTCACCCGGTTCTCAAAGTCGGGAAGAAGCCAGTACTTCACGCTGGGGCGCACCCACTTGCCCCGGTGGACCAAGGCCACCTGGGCCCCGCCCCGGTACAGGTCCAAGGCCACCTCCACCGCCGAGTTGCTTCCCCCCACCACCGCCACCTTGCGGCCGAAGAAGGGGGCCGCCTCCTCGTAGCGGTACAGCACGTGGGGCAGGTCCTCCCCCGGCACCCCTAGGCGGTTAGGGTTCCCGAAGTAGCCCGTGGCCACCACCACGTACCGGGCAGGGAAGGCCTTCTCCCCAAACCGGTCCCGGGCCAAGACCTTAAAGGCTCCCTCCTCCCCTTCCACACCCACCGCCTCCGTATAGGTGAGGACCCGAAGCCCCTCGCGTTCCGCCACCTTCTGGTAGTAAAGGAGCGCCTCGAGGCGGGTGGGTTTGGGCCCCTGGGACACCAGGGGATGGCCCCCGATCTCGATGTTTTTGGACTCGGAGAAGAAGACCATCTGCCGGGGAAAGCGGTAGATGGTTTCCGCTACCGTGCCCCTTTCCAGGATCAGGTGGCTCAGGCCCTGGCGCTTGGCCTCGAGGGCCGCCGCCAGACCCACGGGCCCAGCCCCCACGATGAGCACGTCCACCATGCCCCCCAGTCTACGCCGTCATGTAGACTCCTTCCCATGGAGTGGCTCACGAGCCCTGAGGTGTGGATCGCCCTCATCACCCTAACCGTGCTGGAAGTGGTCCTCGGCGTGGACAACGTCATCTTCATCAGCATCCTGGCCTCCAAGCTGCCGAGGGAAGAGCAGGACAGGGCCCGCGTGGTGGGCATCTCCCTGGCGGCGGTTACCCGGATCCTCTTCCTCCTCTCCATCGCCTGGATCATGGCCTTGAAAAAACCCCTGTTCACCCTCCTGGGCCACGAGGTCACGGGCAAGGACCTGGTTCTGATCGCCGGGGGGCTTTTCCTCATCTACAAATCGGTGAAGGAAATCCACGAGAAGCTGGAAGGGGAGCCGGGCCACGCCATCAGGAGGGTGGCTCCCTCCTTCGCCTCGGTGATTGGGCAGGTGCTTCTTCTGGATATCGTCTTCTCCATAGACTCCGTCATCACCGCCGTGGGCCTCACCCGCTTCGTACCCGTCATGGTGGCGGCCATCCTCCTCTCGGTGGCCATCATGCTCCTGGCCTCCAAGGGCATCTACGCCTTCGTGAACCAGCACCCCACGGTGAAGATGCTGGCCCTTTCCTTCCTCCTTTTGGTGGGCTTCACCCTGGTGGCCGAGGGCACGGGGGTGCACATCCCCAAGGGGTACGTGTACTTCGCCATGGGCTTCGCCGTGCTGGTGGAGTGGCTAAACCTTCGTGCGGGGCTTAGGGGGAAACCCGTCAAGCTCCACGAGCCTTACGAGGAGGAGGCGTAAAATCGGGCTGGAGGTGCGGTATGGAATACCGGATCGAACGGGACACCATGGGCGAGGTCAAGGTACCGGCGGACCGCTACTGGGGTGCCCAGACCCAGCGCTCCCTCGAGCACTTCAAGATTGGCGCCTGGCGCTTCCGGATGCCCTTGGAGGTGATCCGCGCCTACGGCATGCTGAAGAAAGCGGCGGCCAGAGCCAACCTGGAGCTGGGTGAGCTTCCACAGGAAATCGCCCGGGCCATCATCCAGGCGGCGGAAGAGGTCATCGCCGGGAAGCTGGACGACCACTTCCCCCTGGTGGTCTTCCAGACGGGAAGCGGCACCCAGACCAACATGAACGTGAACGAGGTCATCGCCAACCGGGCCTCGGAGCTTCTGGGGAAGCCCCTGGGCTCCAAGTACGTTCACCCCAACGACCACGTGAACCGGGGCCAGAGCAGCAACGACACCTTCCCCACCGCCATGTACGTGGCCGTGGCTTTGGCCCTCCACCAAAGGCTTTACCCGGCGGCGGAGGCCCTCATCGCCACCTTTGAGGAAAAGGCCAAGGCCTTTGACGGCATCGTGAAGGTGGGGCGCACCCACCTGATGGACGCCGTGCCCATCACCCTGGGACAGGAGGTGGGAAGCTGGGCGGCTCAGCTTAAGAACACCCTGGCCATGGTCAAGGAGGCGGAAAAAGGGCTTTACAACCTGGCCATCGGGGGCACGGCGGTGGGGACGGGCCTCAACGCCCACCCCCGTTTCGGGGAGCTGGTGGCCAAGTACCTGGCGGAGGAGACGGGCCTTCCCTTCCGGGTGGCGGAGAACCGCTTCGTCGCCTTGGCCGCTCACGACGAGCTGGTCCAGGTGATGGGATCCTTGCGCACCCTGGCCGGGGCCCTGATGAAAATCGGCAACGACATCCGTTGGCTCGCCTCGGGGCCCTATGGGGGCATCGGGGAGATCTTCATCTCCGCCAACGAACCCGGGTCCTCCATCATGCCCGGCAAGGTGAACCCTACCCAGGTGGAGGCCCTCACCATGGTGGTGGTCCGGGTCTTCGGCAACGACCACACCGTGGCCTTCGCCGGAAGCCAGGGGAACTTCCAGCTCAACGTGTACAAGCCGGTGATGGTGGATGCGGCCCTCGAGTCCATCAAGCTCCTGGCGGATGCCATGGAATCCTTCAACGAGCACCTGGCCAAGGGGATAGAGCCCAACCTGGAGCGGATAGAGGAACACCTCCAGAAAAACCCCATGCTGGCCACCGCCTTGAACAAGGCCATCGGCTACGACAAGGCGGCGGAGATCGTGAAGAAGGCCATCAAGGAGAAGAAAACCCTCAAGCAAGCTGCCCTGGAGCTGGGCTACCTCACGGAGGAGGAGTTTGACCGCATCGTGGTGCCCATAAGGCTGGCCAAGCCCCACGAGGGCTAGGGCATTGTGAGCAAACCCACTCCCCTTGGGGGTGGGTCTTTTATAGTGAAATGGGAGGTGCAGTATGCCGTATCCGTTCAAACTTCCGGAACTGGGTTACCCCTACGAGGCCCTCGAGCCCCACATCGACGCCAAGACCATGGAGATCCACCACCAGAAGCACCACGGGGCCTACGTGAACAACCTGAACGCCGCCCTGGAGAAGTACCCCTACCTGCACGGGGCGGAGGTGGAGGTGCTCCTGCGCCACCTGGCCGCCCTGCCCGCGGACATCCAGACCGCGGTGCGCAACAACGGGGGTGGGCACCTGAACCATAGCCTCTTCTGGGAGCTCCTAACCCCCGGGGGAGCCAAGGAGCCGGTGGGGGAACTTAAGAAGGCCATCGACGAGCAGCTTGGGGGCTTCGCCGCCCTGAAGGAGAAGCTCACCCAGGCGGCCATGGCCCGCTTCGGCTCCGGCTGGGCTTGGCTGGTCAAGGATCCCTTCGGCAAGCTCCACGTCATCTCCACCCCCAACCAGGACAACCCCGTCATGGAGGGGTTCACCCCCATCGTGGGCATCGACGTGTGGGAGCACGCCTACTACCTCAAGTACCAAAACCGCCGGGCCGACTACCTCCAGGCCATCTGGAACGTGCTGAACTGGGACAAGGCAGAGGCCTTCTTCCGGAAGGGCTAAGGGAAATCCTCTATAGTCCCCCACCCGGACCCCTCGGGTGGGGGTTTGTCTTCTCCCCCGGTTCCGCCGTCCGCCCAGGGCTACCTGGTGGGTGAGCCTCTGGAAAAGCTCCTCTTCAAAGCCAACCTTGCTATCGGCCAGGGAACCAACAACGGGATTATCCTTGGAGTCCCGCAGGGAAGGCTCCCCCAAGAATGGGGGCCAGGGTTCCCTCCAAGGACCTCACCGCCAAGGGAATCCTCCACGCTCCCTTGTCCCGCACCCCCGCCGGATTGGAAATAGCCCGGACCTCCACCCCCGGGATGCCCAGGGCCAGGCACGCTCGAGCAAAGGCAGCTCCCTCCATGCTCTCCACCTGGGCCCCCCAGCGCGAGGCCAAAGCCTCCGCCTCCCCCGGGTTTTCCGAAACCCGGTCCCGGGTGAGCCCCACCACCACCTGGAGGTCCAACACCCGGGCCAACGCCCGGGTAAGGCTGGAATCCAGAGGAAACCGGTTGTAGTAGGCCTTCCCCGCCACCTCCAAGGCGGGAAAGCCCAAGGGCTTAAGGCCCTCCTGGGTACCCAGGTCCGCCTCCACCTCCTCCCCCACCAGGACCACCTCCCCGGGCAGAAGCCCCGAGCCCGCATAGGCCCCGGCGATGCCAAAGAGCAAGGCCCTCTCCACCGGGTTCCGGCTGGCCCAGGCGGCCAGGGTAAGGGCCATGTTCACCTTGCCCACGCCGGTTTCCAGGTAGACAAACCCTTCCCCCCTTAACCCCCTCCTTCCCAAAAAGGCGAAGGGCTCACCCCGAAGAAAGGGGGCCTCGAGGGCCGTGGGGGAGAGGAGGAGCCACATCACTCCACCACCTTAAACCCCAAGGCCTCCGCCCGCTCCACGAAAAACTGGATGTTCTCCGCCTTCACCTCGCCCCCCAGGCTCTTGCGATCGAAGGCCTCCTCCGCCGCCAGGATCATGGTCTCCGCCAGGCAGGCGGGCACCTGGTCGGGAGCACCGAAGTGAAGGTCTAAGGTGGCCTTTGCCCTCCCGGGAAGCCGCACCACACCCCCGGGGATGACCCTGACCCCGGGTATCTCTTTAACCGAGGGATGCACGTCGGGGGGCACGCCCTCGTCGTAGATCCAGGCTCCCGGCTTCACGTGTTCAGGGTAGATCACCGGGTTCGGATCGCTGGTGGCGGTGAAGACCAGATCCGCTTCCCGGATGGCGGCCACCTCGGTGGTCACCTGGATCTCGGGCGCTTTCCCCTTTCGCTCCAGGTTTTTCCGAAGGCTTTCCGCCGACTTCTCCAGGCGCTCCCGGTCCCGGCCCACCAGGATAAGCCGCCCCACCAAAGGAGCGATCTGCCGGGCGATGCCGAAGGCCACCACCCCGTTCGCTCCCACCACCGCCGCCGTGGTGTTTCTCAGGTCCTTGCCGCTTTGGGCAAAATGGGCCAGGATTCCGGGAATGGCTGCTTTGACGGTGCCTGCGGTGTAGGCCCCCCCGTTCGTCACCTCTATATCCGGCACCGCCTCCTGTACCCTCTTGCCCTTCTCCCCCACCACGCTCCAAAAGGCCCCTAAGCCTACCACCGTGGCCCCAAGCTCCTTGGCGAGCCTGGCCCCTTGGACGGCCCGCCTTACCGCCAGCTCCGGCTTGGCCTTGATCTGGTGGGGTAGCAGGGGAGCGGAGATGAGGTGGCACAAAACCTCCCGGCCATCCGCCGTCCTCACCCCCCTCACCTCCCCCACCTTCATGGGACGGAAAAGCTCCGCCAAACGTTCTATCCAGGCCTGCTTCAAAAGCCCCAGGCGCACCAGGGGCCGGGCCCAGCGGAAACGGGGGCTTTGCCAGAAATCCTCCACCGTGAGGGGATGGATGAGAAAGGCGCAAACCACCTGCCTTTCCGAGGGCAGGGGCAGGGGACTACCCAGCCTGGGCTCGGTGCCTTCCAGGATACGGCCCAGGTTCTCCTTGTAGCGCCAAAGAGCCAGGAGAAAAAGCAAGCCCCCAAGGACCTTGGCTCCAAGGGGAAACCCACCGAAAAGGAGGACGCCAAAGAGGCCCAGGGGAAGCCCCAGGGCCCCCAAGGAGGCATAGCCCGCGAGGGCGTAGAGGGCAAGGCCCAAGGCCACGGGGACCATGCCCCAGGCTGGCTCCAGGGGTAGCCCCGCCAGCACCCCCAAAAGAACCCCCGCCCCCTTGGCCCGAAGGGGCCAGGGATCCCGGAAGAAGAGGGGATAAAGGTGGCCCAGGTAGACCGCCACCCCCAGGGCCAAAAGCTCCTCCACGCCAAGCCCCAAGCCTCTCCCCAGGGCCAGGGGCAAGTACCCCTTGGCGAAGTCCAGGAGGAAGGCCAAAAGGGTAAGGCCCGGCCCAAGCCGCCTCAAGGCCGTTTCCAAACCCAGGGTGTAGGGGCTTGCCGTGCGCAGGTCCACCCCCCGCCGCCTGGCCAGCCAGTACCCCAAGGGCAAGGCGCCCAGGGCATAGGAAAGGGGCAAGAGGACGAACATCATCGCAGGTAGTTTAGCCCGGCCACCGCCCCACCCGTAAGGAGGAGAACGATAAGCCCAGCAGCCAGCACCCCCAGGGAGATGGCCAGGAGGGCGTAGCGCCTTTTTAGACCCAAGACCACCGCCAGCACCGCCCCGCTCCAGGCCCCGGTGCCCGGCAAGGGCACGGCCACGAAGAGGAAAAGGCCCAGGGCCCCCAGGCGCTGCACCTGCTCCTCCCCCTTGAGGCGGACCCGGGCCTCGAGGGCCGCCCAGAGCTTGGCTAGGAAGGGCACCCGGGTCAGAAGCGCCACCGCCCAAGGCAAAAGGAAGAGGGCCACCGGGGCCACCAGCAGGTTGCCCAGGAGGGCAAGCAGAAAAGCCTCTCCTGGGGAAAGCCCCAGGGCCACCCCCAGGGGAATGGCTCCCCTCAGCTCCACCACCGGCAGGGCGGCCACCAGGATCACGTAGAGTTCAGGAGGCATGCTCACAAAAGGAAGCCCGCCGCCAGATCGGGACGGGATCCGGACGGCGGGTCACGGGAAACAATGCCTTAGGCGCGGGCCGCCTTGGCCTTCTCCACCAGCTCGGCAAAGGCCTGGGGCTCCCGCACCGCCAAGTCGGCCAGCACCTTGCGGTCCAGCTCCACCCCCGCCTTCTTCAGGCCGTGGATAAAGCTGGAGTAGTTCAGGCCGTGCTGGCGGCATGCAGCGTTGATGCGCACGATCCAGAGCTTGCGGAAATCCCGCTTCTTGCGCTTGCGGTGGGCATAAGCGTAGTTGCCCGCAGCGAAAAGGGTCTCCCGGGCCTTGCGGACGCTCTTGGAGCGGAGGCCCCAGTAGCCCTTGGCCAGCTTGAGGATCTTCTTGTGCTTCCTGCGGCGAACGACACCGGTTTTGGCGCGCGGCATCCTCTACCTCCTCACTCGTAGGGCAGGAGGAGCTTTACCCGCTCCGCCTCCGCCTGGGCCAGGGCGAACTTCCGCCCCTTCTGACGGATGGTCTTCCCGGACTTGTGCCAGTTGAGGTGCCGCTTTCCCGTCTTCATGGCCATCACCTTGCCCGAAGCGGTCACCTTCACCCGCTTCTTGGCGCCCTTGTGGGTCTTCATCTTCGGCATACCCTTCCTCCAAGCCCTGGGAAGCGCCCCAAACGGGGTCTTGCGGGCTCCCCAAAGCCCTCACACTATACCAAAGGGGAACAAAAAGGTCTAGGCTTACGCCCTTTAGCCCCCATGGGACTGGCCTAGGCGGATACCTTGGCCGGGGCCAGGAGCATGTTCATATCCCGGCCCAAAAGCTCGGGCTTCATCTCCACCACGGCCAGGCCCTTCAGGTCCTCGGCCACCCGCTCAAGAAGCCTCTCCCCCAGCTCGGGATGGGACATCTCCCGTCCGCGGAACATGATGGTGACCTTGACCTTGTGGCCTTCGGCCAGAAAGCGCTTGATATGGTTCAGCTTGGTCTGATAGTCGTGGTCGTCGATCTTGACCCGGAACTTGATGGACTTCACCTCGGTGCGCTTGGCCTTCTTGCGGGCCTCCTTCTCCGCCACCTGCTGCTCGTAGCGCCACTTGGAGTAGTCCATGATGCGGGCCACGGGAGGATCGGCGGTGGGGCCCACCAGCACCAGGTCCAGGTCCTGCTCCTGGGCCAGGCGCAAGGCCTCCCGGGTGTCCATGATGCCCAGCTGCTGCCCATCGGCCCCGATCACCCGCACCTGCCGTGCGCGAATGCGTTCGTTAACCAGATACTCCTTTATCTACACCACCTCCTAGCCCGCGGGCTCTCCCTGCATGGCTTGCGGGCTAAGGGGAGTGTAGCAGGAAAACCCCAGCGCCTACAATGGGGGCATGGTTCAGGTGGAGAGAGGTCGGATCTATCGGGTTTTCCTCAACGATCCAAAGCGGCGAAACCCCCTTTCCCCCGAGATGGTGGAGGGGCTTTTGCAGGCCCTCGAGGAAGCGGAGAAGGATCCCGAGGCCCGGGTCCTGGTCCTTTCGGGCAGGGGAAGCGCCTTCAGCGCCGGGGCCGACCTGGCCTTTCTGGAGAAGGTGACGGAGCTTGGAGCCGAGGAGAACTACCGCCACTCCCTTTCCCTCATGCGCCTCTTCCACCGCCTCTACACCTTCCCCAAGCCCACGGTGGCCGCGGTGAACGGGCCGGCGGTGGCGGGCGGGGCAGGTTTGGCCACCGCCTGCGACCTTTTGGTCATGGACCAGGAGGCCAAGCTGGGCTACACCGAGGTGAAGATCGGCTTTGTGGCCGCTTTGGTTTCCGTGATCCTGGTGCGGGCCGTGGGAGAAAAGGTGGCCAAGGACCTCCTCCTCACGGGCCGCCTGGTGGGGGCAGAGGAGGCCAAGGCGTTGGGCCTGGCCAACCGGGTAGCCCCACCGGGCAAGGCCTTGGAGGAAGCCCTAGCCCTGGCGGAGGAGCTAGCCAAGAACGCCCCCACCTCCTTGCGCCTCACCAAGGAGCTTCTCCTGGCCTTGCCGGGGATGGGCCTCGAGGATGGCTTCCGCCTGGCGGCCTTGGCCAACGCTTGGGTCCGGGAAACCGGGGACCTTAAGGAGGGCATCCGGGCCTTTTTCGAAAAGCGCCCCCCTAGGTTCTGAAGAGGCCAAGCCACGCCCACACAAGTAACCCCGAGCCCCGTTTCCCCCAGCAAGGCTCGGAAACAACCGCCCTTGCTGAAGGACCACCTGGAAGAAGTGGGCCACACGCCCTAGGGCTGGTTTAGGCAAAAACACGTTAAAGTTAAGGAGAAGGCATAAAGGGGGAAACATGGGTAGCCCTATGGACTGGCAAAGCTTTGAGGGG
>NZ_ATNI01000046.1:0-14754 GCF_000511705.1 Thermus sp. NMX2.A1 | reverse complement strand
TATTACATGTGCTCGATCAAGGCCTGGCCGAACTCGCTGGTCCTAAGGAGGGTGGCGGGCTTACCCTCTGCCTGGAGGAGGCGGTGGAAGTCGTAGGTAACGAGCCCCTTGGCAATGGTGCGCTCCATGGCCTGGATGATGAGGTCTGCTGCCTCGTTCCAGCCCATGTAGCGGAGCATCATCTCCCCCGAGAGGATGACGCTGGAGGGGTTCACCTTGTCCTGGCCCGCATACTTGGGCGCGGTTCCGTGGGTGGCCTCAAAGACCGCATGCCCCGTTTGGTAGTTGATGTTGGCCCCTGGGGCAATGCCGATTCCACCCACCTGGGCGGCCAGGGCATCGGAGATGTAGTCCCCGTTGAGGTTCAAGGTGGCGATCACCGAGTACTCGTCGGGGCGAAGGAGGATCTGTTGCAGGAAGTTGTCGGCGATCATGTCCTTGATGACGATCTCCCGGCCGGTGCGGGGGTTTTTCAGCACGTGCCAGGGGCCACCATCCAGGGGCGTGGCCCCGTACTTCTCCCGGGCAAGGGCGTAGCCCCATTCCCGGAAGGCTCCTTCCGTGAACTTCATGATGTTGCCCTTGTGCACCAGGGTGACGCTGGGCAGGTCCTCCTTGATGGCGTAGGCGATGGCGGCGTCCACCAGGCGCTCCGTGCCCTCCTTGGAGACGGGCTTGATCCCGATTCCCGAGGTCTCCGGGAAGCGGATCTTGGCGTAGGCCTTGGGGAACTCCCGCTTGAGGAAGTCCAGGACCTTTTGCACCTCCTCGCTGCCTGCAGGCCACTCAATCCCGGCATAGATGTCCTCGGTGTTCTCCCGGAAGATGACCATGTTGACCAGCTCGGGGTGCTTCACCGGGCTGGGTACCCCTTTGAACCAGCGCACGGGGCGCACGCAGGCGTAAAGGTCCAGCTCCTGCCTTAGGGCCACGTTGATGGAGCGGATGCCCCCGCCCACCGGGGTGGTCAGGGGCCCTTTGATGGCCACCAGGTACTCGCGGATGAAGTCCAGGGTTTCCTCGGGTAGCCATACAGGCTCCCCATAAACCTGGTTAGCCTTTTCCCCGGCGTAGATCTCCGCCCAGGCGATTTTGCGCCTTCCCCCGTAGGCCTTTTCTACGGCGGCATCTAAGACGGGCCTGGCGGCTCTCCAGATGTCCGGCCCCGTCCCATCCCCTTCGATGAAGCCGATGATGGGCTGGTCCGGCACCTGGAGAACCCCGTTTTGGATGGTGATCCTTTCGCCGTCCTCTGGGATTTGGATATGCTTGTAGGTCATACCTGACCTCCGGGCCATAGCATACCCCTTTCCTGAGGGAAAAGTGTCCTAGACTGGGGCCATGCCCGAGGTCCTGGTGGTGGGGGTGGGAATCGTGGGGGCGGCTTGTGCCTACCGCCTGGCGGAGGCGGGCCTCGAGGTCCTGGTTCTGGAAAGGGAGGCCACCTTTGCCCAGGGCTCCACGGGAAAGAGCGCCGCCGGGGTGCGGGTGCAGTTCTCCGAGCCCTTAAACATCCTTCTTTCCTACCACTCCATCCTGGAGTACCAAAGGATTCCGGAGGCCAGCTACCGGCCCATCGGCTACCTCTTCCTGGTGCCGGAGGCCCTGAGGGAAGCCCAGGAGGAAGCCTTGGCTACCCAGCGGGCTTTGGGGGTGCCTGTGGAGAAGCTTTCCCTAAAGAAGGCCCAATCCCACGTGCCCTTCCGGGAGGAGGGCCTGGCCTACGCCACCTTCGGTCCCATGGATGGGGTCATAGACCCTCATGGGGTTACCGCCCACTACCTCAGGGAGGCCAGGCGGCTTGGGGCCAGGGTGCGCTTTTCCGAGCCCCTCGTGGCCGCCCGGAGAAAGAAGGGGGTATGGCGGGTGGAAACCCCCTTGGCGGCGTACGAGGCTCCCTTTCTCCTCCTTTGCACCGGAGCCTGGACGGGGGAGGTGGGGAAAAGGCTTGGCCTGGAGATTCCCATCCGGCCCGTGCGCCGCATGGTCTTCGCCACGGCCCCCGCTCCCTTTCCCCATGCCTTTCCCCTCACCATAGACCTGGCCACGGGCTTCTACCTGCGTTCGGAGGGGGCGAGGGTGCTCATGGGCCGGTCCAACCCGGATGAGCCCCCGGGTTTTTCCGAGGGCATGGACTGGAGATGGCTGGCTCCGACCCTCGAGGCGGGCCTTTCACGCTTTCCCTTCCTGGAAGGGCTTGCCCTGGACCGAAGGGCCAGCTGGTGGGGCTACTACGAGATGACCCCGGATGCCAACCCCATCCTGGGTTTTGTGGAGGAGGGGCTTCTGGTGGCGGCGGGTTTTTCCGGCCACGGGGTCCAGCAGGCGGCCATGGTGGGGAGGCTTATGGCGGAGGAAGTGGTCCACGGGAAGGCGAGGAGCCTGGATATAACCCCGTTCCGCTTGGATCGCTTCCGGGAAGGGCGTTTCCTGAAGGAGAAGGGGATCGTGTAGACTGGGGGTGTCCTGCAAGGTCGCCTACGGGCCCACCGGGACGGAAGATTGGACCTTTTCGCCGAAGAAATCCTCCCCGACTTCATGGATCACATCGGCTTTGAACCTTGACCGCTTGGGGGCCCTCCCCTAAGATGGGGATTGCCTGGTGCGCCCATGGCGGCGTAGCTCAGGTGGTCAGAGCACACGACTCATAATCGTGGTGTCGTGGGTTCGAGTCCCACCGCCGCCACCAGCAAGTAAAGGCAAAGCTTCACCCCCCGGTAGCATGGCCGGGGGGTGTTGCAGTTAGCGAATGGTTAGCTTATCCCTTCAAGCCTCCCCTCGAGGCCCCGCCACGTCCTCGGGGTCCAAGACCCACCCCCGCCGCTCCTCCTCCAGGAGGTGCCGGTAAACGGCCAAGGTGATGTTGGGGTTGGCGTGGCCCATGCGCTCGGAAACCAGCTCCACCGGGGCCCCGTTGGCCAGGAGGAAGGAGCCGTAGGTGTGCCGGAGGTCGTGGAGCCGGAAGCGGGGGAGGCCCAGGGACTTCCTGATGCGCTCCAGGGCTTTGTTGAGGCTGTGGGGGTGGATAGGCCGGGCCTCGTCTTCAAGGCTTGGGAAAAGCCACTTGTCCCGAAGCTCCTCGGGGGAGAAGCCCTGGCTAAGCCACATCTCCCGGTAAGCCTTCACCCGCTGCAGGGTCTGGTGGGGGATGGGCACGGTGCGCCTGCTCTTGGCGGTCTTGGGGGCGGTCAGGAGGAGCCCCTTGCCGTTTTCCGTCCAGGCCCGGTGTACGGTGAGGGTGCCCGCCTCGATGTCCAGGTCCTCCCACTTCAGGCCCAAAACCTCCCCCCGCCGCAGGCCGCAGGCCAGGCAGAGGCGGAGGGCCAGGGCGGTGCGGGGGTCTTTGTGATGGTCCAGGGCCTTGAGGAAGGCGGCCACCTCGTGGGGCTCCAAGGCCCTGGCCGCCTTCTCTTGCCCCTCCCCTTTGGGGGCCCGCACCTTCACCGGGGCCACGGGGTTGCGGGCGATGATCTCGAGGGCCAAGGCCTCCTCAAAAACCTGGTGGAGCCGTTGCCTTACCGCCCGCACCGTGCGCAAGCTGTACCGCTTTTTCAGCCCCTCCAGCACCCCCCGGATGTGGGAGGGCTGGACCGCCTGGAGGCGCAAGGAGCCGAAAGGGTCCGGGGCCTTGGGGTCCTTGAGGGAGGGGATGGCGTGCCCCAGGTCCTGGAGGTAGAGGTCCAGGGTACGGGGACGGACCTCCTGGGCTTTGCCCTCAAGCCACCTCGAGGCCCACTCCCGCACGGTGATGGCCTCCGGCGAGCCCAGAAGCCCCTTGTGGAGCCGGGCTGCCTGCTCCACCCGCCAAGCCTCCGCCTCCTTGCGGGTGGAGCAGACCCGGGTGATCTTCCGGGGGAGGCCCGTGGTGCGGTCGTAGCCCACGGTGAGCTGGGCCACCCACCGCCCCCGCCTCCGGTCGTAGAAGACCGTGCCCGTCCCCTTCCCGCCGCGCCGCCTCACGCCTACTCCTCCGGGGGGTCAAACCAGTAGTGCGTGGCCTTGAGGCCGGCCAGCATGGCCTCCCCCCGCTCCTTGGGGGTGAGCTCCTCGAGGACCCGGAACATGTGCTCGGGCCCCCGTAGCCGCACCATCCGGCTCTCCTCCTCGGGGCCCAGGGCTTCCACTCCCAAGAGCCTGAGCCGCACCCGCAGGGGTAGCCGCACCCGCTGGAGATGAGCGCCCCGCATGAGTCCATTATCGCGCCTCACGCCAACCTTCGCCCCTCCACTCCTCCCGCCGCCACGCCTTCGCCTTCCTTCGGGTTCCTTCGCCTTCCTTCGCCTCCCGTTGACCGAAGAGGGGAGAGCCCGCTACCCTGGGGCTATGGCCGGCAAGCGAATACCCCTCGAGGCCTGAGGCGCTTTTTGGGCGTTTCAGGGAGGGGTTTGGCACGCCCCGCCAGGGGCCGGGATGAGGGTTTTTGGGGAGGTGGATCGTGGGTATCCCCTGGTACTTTCACCGAGATCGCTTCTGGAAGCAGGACTGTTCCACCACTTTGGCCTGGCTTTGGAGCCTTTGGGCTTTCTACAAAGGGCTTTGCGAGAAGCCCCTAGAGGAGGGGGAGACCCCTGAAATGCGCAACGACGACCTTCTGACCTTCTGGTGCGATGACTGGATTGACCTCTTCAACCTCTTGGAGGCGGCCTGGCGCAAGGGGTGCGGCTGGGAGAATGTGAGGCGCTTCTTTGAAGAGGCCTTTACCTACCCTTGGTTCATCATGGAGGTGGAGTATTGGCCCGGGTGGATGGAGGCCTTCTTCCTGCACGCTGAGGCCTACGGGAAGGAGGTTTCTCCCGCCGCCCGCTCCAACCTCCTGGTGCATATGGGCAAGCGGGCCCCCCGGGTCATTCCCCTACGCTCTCCGGACTGGTTTGAGCTTCCCCCGCCCCTTCCGCGCCTTTCGGACCTCGAGGCCTTTTGGCAGAAGCTGAAGGAGGCTTCACCCCCGCAAGGGGAGGTGGACTTCTACGAGGGCTTGGCCACCCTTCTCGGCCTCTACCTCTATCCGGAGACGGCGGAGGCGGCCTTGGCTTTGGGGCGGGAGGTGTCCCGGAAGCGGTGGCCGTGGCCTTTACCCCCTAGCTACCGCACCTGGCTTGAGGGGGAAGGCCGCTTCCTCTACCCCTACCACCCGCTCTTGGCGGCCCGGAGGCGAGCCACCTTCGCTTGGGAGTATCTGGGCCGCACCAACCTGGAATGGGGGCCTTGGGAACGCCCCTTTCAGGACCTCTTACCCCCCCTCAGGATGGCGGCCAGAACCCACCCCAGGGAGGCGGGTGAAGTGGCCCGCTACCTCCTGGACCGGGGGGGGGAGGGTAAAGGCGGCGTTTGTGGCAGAGGGCAAGGAGAAGCACGTGCCCCTTCTGGAGCAGCTTCTGGAGCCTTTTCGTCCCCTGGCCGCCCTCTGAGAGGGCGTGGGCGGCGTGGGGCTTCTCAGCCTTCTCCGGTGGGGGCCTCGAGGAGGGGGGCCTGAAGCAGGGCGCTTTGCAAGCGCTTCTGGGCTACCGGGTACCAGGAGGCCTCCCGCTCCACCCCGATGAAGCCCCGCCCCAGCCGCAAGGCCGCCTCCCCGGTAGAGCCTGAGCCCATGAAGGGGTCCAGGACCACTTCGCCGGGCCTCGAGGCCAGCCCCACCAGCCAGGCCATCACCCGCACGGGCTTCTGGTGGGGGTGGCCCGTGGCCTCCCCGTCCCTCCCAGGGCGGGGGGAGGAGGCTAGTGTGTAGTCCTTACCCTTGCCGGGGAGGGGCCTCAGGGCCAGGATGGGCTCGAAGCCGTAAGCGGGCCCCTGGGGCCGGGGCCTGGGATCGGGTTTGGCCCAGAAGAGGAGGCGGTAGGGAAGCCCCCGGCTCCGGGCAAAGGCCAGGGCCTCCTCCAAGCGTTCCTGGGGCAGGAAGAAGACCACGGGCCCCGTGCTCACCCGCAGGGCCTCGGGTAGCCACGCCAGGCTCCACTCATCCCAGGCCTCCCGGGTCCAAAACCCCCGGGGATCGCTTCCCAGCCCCGCTCCAGGGCGCTTCCACCCTCCCGTGCCATAGGGCGGATCCGTGATGACCGCCCCCACGCTTCCCGTCTTGAGGCGGGCCAGGACCTCGAGGGCCTCCCCGTGGTGGAGCTCAAGCCTCATCGTCCTTCTCGGGTTCCGCCCCCTTGGGAGGAAGGGGCTCCACGGTGAACACCTGCCGCGAGGGCTCGGAGGGGGTGGAGGCTTCGGGGGGCGGGTTCTCGTAGGGGTCGGGGAGCCCCTGGTCGGCCGATGCCTTCTTTACCCAGTAGACGCCTTCCGGGACTTGGGGCAAGGGTGGGGGAGGCTCCTCGATGCCGTACACGTCCCGCTTGATGAGCCAGACGATATAGGGGTCAATCCGGGTCAAGGGCGGACGGTTTTGCTTTTCCTTCTGGCGGTTTTTCTCGGTCCGCTCCTGCTCCCACTCCGCGTAGGCCGCCCGGTAGGAGGCGGCGATGGTGGCCAGGGCGTGCGTGGCCCGGAGGACCACCTGGGGATCCTCCGAGTCCAGGAGCTTGGAGGTTTCCTTGACGGCCTTCCACAGCTTGCGGAGGAGGCTCCCCCGGGTGCCGTAAAGGTCCTTGGGCCTGGGCACCTCAAGCCTCCTCGGGGGCGAAGCGGGGGCCCCACCTGAGCTCTTCCCGGGCCAAGGGGTCTACCTCCACCTCGAGGCCTCGCTTCAGGGCCCAAGCCACCAGGCCCAGCACCACTTCCTTCACCTGCTCCCTTTCCCGCACCAAGAGGGCGATCCGCCCATCCTTGAGGGAGACTAGACTCCGCACGCCCAGGCGGGCCAGGGCCTCCGGGCTCCAGGCCGGGCCTCCGCCTTGCACCCGCACCAGCACCTCCGGCCCATCCAGGGCCAGGGGGTGGGCCTGCACCGTAAGCTTGCCCGTCATGCTTCCTCCTTTGCGCCAAGCGCCTTCAAGAGATCTTCCAGCCGCATCACCGCCAAGGGAGGCCTCCGGTCAGGGCGGAGGACCAGAAGGCTCCGCCCCTCAAGCCACCCCTCGAGGCCAAACCGCCGCCTTGCCTTTACCTCCACCACCACTTCCCCCAGGCCGGGGAGGTGGGCCACCAGGTCCCCGGGGTAGCCGGGGGCGCTTCCCGAAAGGGGAACCCGCTTCGCCTCCAGCCCCGCCTCCCGGAGGAGCTTCAAGGCCTCCCGCTCTGCCCGGGTTCCCTTGCGCTTCGGCCCCTTCCCGCCCGCCATCCCCACCTCCTAGGCCCGGGGCGGGGAGCTACCCCCCAAGGCCTCCCGGGTCTTCTCCAGGACGGCCAGGGGGCCGGGAAGCCCCCAGCGCGCCACCGCTTCCGCCAAGACGGCCAGGAGCCTGGGGGGAAGCTCTCCCTTGGGGGCCTCGAGGGCCAGAAGGGCCAGGGCCTCCCCCCACCGCAGGGCCCGCTCCCGCAGGGCGGGGGCCTCCTCGGGGAGGAGGAGGACCAGGCGCCCCCCTTCCTCCCGCGGGTGCCCCCCCCACCTGGGCGATTTCCTCCAGGACCCGGCTCAGCTCAGGCATACTCCCGCACCTCCTTCCGCCCCTTGGGCCGGGCGGCGGCCACGGGCTCCACCCGGGGCGGGCTCCCCGCCCACACCCCCAGGAGCTCCACCTCCAGCGCTTCGGGAAAGTCGGCCTCGAGGCGGTCCAGGCGGTCCAGAAGCCACTCCTCCCAGGACCTCACCCCGCCCCAAGCCTGGGCGTGGGCCTTCAGGTCCTCCTCCGGTGGGAGGAGGAGGGCCCAGTAGACCACTTCGCCATGCACCACCACCCGAAGCTTGGGGGGGAGCACCCGCCTGAGCTTCTCCGCCAAGGGCACCACGTGCGCCTTTAGGGCCTGCCAGGCGTTCACAGGTTCACCTCCATGCCATCGTCTTCCGGAGACTCCGCGCCCAGGCCTCCTTCCGCCTCCTGTGGGGGTTGAGGGGGAGGGTCCCCCCCTTCGGGGCCGGGTGATTTCGTGCCAAGCTCCCCATTTTGTGCCAAGGGGTTGGCACAAAATCCTTTTGCGTCCTGGACGCTACTCTCCCGATTTTGTGCCAAGGATATAGAGAGACCAGGGCGGGGGAGCCTGAGCACCTTCGGGGCCCCCCTCCCCGGTAGCTCCACCTCCTCCACCAAGCCCCTGAGCTCAGAAAGGGCCCGGATGGCGGTGCGCTTGGAGAGGTTGCCCCGCTTGACCGCCTCCTCCAGGAGGGCTTTCCGCGGGATGCCCTCCTCCCCTGCCTGGGCCAGGAGCTCAAGGATGACCTTCTCCGCCCGCTCCTCGAGGGTGGCCGCCTCAGGCAGGGGGTAGGGCTTGAAGTAGGCCCCTTCGCCGTCGGAAAGCCACACCAACTCGAGGCCAATGGGCGGGGGGAGGGGGGCGTAGCTTTGCTTCACGCAGGTGAGCTTCACCACGTCCCGCCCCTCCACCTCCCTCGGGGGAAGGCGGTCCAGGGCGAAGGCGGCCCGGGGGGAGAAGAGCTTTGCCGTGGAGCCCAGGGGCCCCTTCTCTGCCACGCTCTGGCCGGGGGCCAGCTTGCCCACGTGGTCCACCAGGAGGAGGGCCGCCCCCGTGGCCTGGGCCAGGGAGGTTAGGGCCCGGATGGGGGCGTGCACCTGCTGGGGCTTGATGACGTCCACCCCCAGGAAGGCCGAGGAGAAGGCGTCCAGCACGATGAGGGCCGGGGGGTCTTGGTGGAGCTCCGCCTCCAGGGCCTGCACGTCGTCAGGGGTTAGCCCCCCTTCCACCGCCCGGAGGTCCAGAAGGGCTGTGTCTGCGTCCTCGTAGGCCCGGAGGAAGCGGTGGAGCCAGAGGGCGTACCCGAGGCCGCCGGGGTCGTCCGCGTCCAGGATGAGCACCGGCCCCCGCCGCACGGGGCGCTTGCCGAAGACCCCCTGGGGCCGGAGGGCCTGGACGGCGAGGAAGGCCACCAGGCGGGTTTTGCCCTCCCCTTGCTTGGCGAAGAGGACGCTCACGTACCCGGCGGGGATGAGCTCCTCCACGAACCACTCCACCACGGGGGGCTCCTGGGGCAGGGAAAGGCGCCTCACCCCCATCCCGCACCCCCTTCCTCCCCCCAGGGGTTGGGGTCCTTATATTGTGGTGCTTCGTTGGCCCGAAATCGGGTTTTTGCCGTCCAGGACGGGGCAGGATTTTGGGCCAACCCCTTGGCCCAAAATGCCCCCTTTGGCCCAAAATCCCCCTGGTCCTCCAGGGGGAGGGGTGCCCTGGCCCCCGCCTCGAGGCCCCACCTGGTGGCCGCCCGGGCCTCCCTCTCAGGAAGCCCGGCCTGCATGGCCGCGGCCACCAGGACTTCCTCCGCTTCGTGGGGGTCCAGCCCGTGGGGGAGGAGTCCCCCGGCGGCCCGGGCGTAGGCGATGAGGGTGTTGTGCCGGGTGCCCTGGGGGGCGCTTGCCACCCGGTCGGCGTAGGCTTCTAGAAGCGCCCTAAGCCGCTTGGGGGAGGCCTCCCCGGTCCGCACCTCCCGGGGTGGGGGAGGGGGGAGAAGGGCCTCGAGGAGCCCCTGGGGCACCAGGGGAAGCCCCTCTGGGCTCACCAGGGGCACCTCCCAGCGGTACTCCCGGCCATCGGCAAGGCGGGTGGGGGCGGCCACCACATAGGCCCGCCCCATGCCCCGGAGGTCCACCCCCTCCAAGCGCCGCACGGTGGCGCTCAAGGCCCCTTCCAGTCCAGGGGGGAGTTTGAGGAACACATGGACCCCGCCCTTGGGCGTCCTCTGCCGGGGGGCCTCGAGGAGGGCTGGGTGCGCCTCCTTCAGCCGCTCCCAGACCTCCGCTTGGTCCACATCGAGGACCAGGACCTCCTCCGGGGCGAGGATGCCCACCCCGGCCCCGGGCTCCCGGGTCCACCAGGCCCGGATCACCGCCTCCTCCCGGGAGGCCTCCTTCAGCCCGTGGGGCACCAGGCCCCCGTGGGGCCGCTTCTCCCCCGGGTGGAGGGGGAGGACCCGGTAGCCCAGGCAGGCGTAGGCCAGGGCGGCTTCGTAGCGCGATGCGCGATGCTCTAGCGCCCTGCCCCCCGCCTGTGGTAGGATGCCTTTAGGCACTTCCACCACCAGGCGGGCCGTCGGGGCGGGGCGGCCCGGTTCCTTTTTCATTCCTCCTCCTCGCCGAAGAGGACTTCCGCCTCAAGGTCCAGGAGCTCCTCCGCCTTGGGCAGGCCCCGCTCGTGGGCGGCAAGCCAGACCCTAAGGCGCTCGCCTCGCTCCTCAGGGGAGAGGCCCTCCAGGGCCTCCCTGAGCCCCTCCAGGTAGTCCTTGAGGTCTTCGGCCTCCTCGTAGGTGAGCTCCTTCAGGCTCCCCACCGCCCGCTCCACCCGGCGGCTTGCCACCTCCCGGGCGGGAGGCCCCTCGAGGCTCAAGTCCCGGAAGAGCTCCACCAGTTCCCGGGCTTGAGCCCCGGTGATGGGCTTGGGGGCGGGGAGGGCTTGAGCTTCTGGCAGATCGGCCTTTTCCTCCAGGGCTGGGGCTTTTTTGTCCATCCGCACCACCTTGGCCTCGATGGGTTCCATCTCTGCCACCTCCTCGGGGGTGTAGACCCCGGTGGCCACCCCGGGGAAGACGGTGCGCACCCCCTCGGAGATGACCCGGGCCCGGAGCATGGCCCGGGGGTACTTGTCCCAGTTCCCCCCAGGCTTGCTGAGGAGCCCGGCCCGCTGGGCGTCCTCGAGGGTCCAGGCGATGCGCACCGTGCCCCCCTGGGGGTGAGAAAAGGTGGCCTCGGCCCGCCTATCGCTGAGCTCGTGCCACTCCACCCGCCCCCCGGCGGCCAGGAAGCGGGCCAGCATGGCGTCGGCCCGCAGGGCAGGCCGCCCGTTGATGATGTGGTACTCCTGCACCGCCCGCATGGGGTGCGTCCCCTCCGCCTGGGCCAGGAGCATGAGGGCCACCGCCTCTTCCGGCTTCCGCACCCCGAAGAGGCCGGACCTCACCACGTAGGCCGCCGCCCGCTCGAGGTCCTCCAAGGTCCACCGCACGGCCAGCTCTTCTTTCCCGTTCATGCCTCCTCCTCCAGAAGGGCCGAGAAGTTGTTTTCCTTAAGGGCCTCCTCGATGGCCTCGAGGGCCTCCTCCGCCTCCAAGCCCCGCCTCCACTCCCGCAAGACCCGGGCCACCTCTTCCACCGCCTGACCAGCGTCCCAACAACCGCCCCTCATGCCTTCCCCCCCAGCTTCCGGGCCTCCCGGTGGACCGCCTCGAGGACCTCCGGGGGCAGGCGGCCATCCAAGAGGTCCTCCACGACCCGGGACGGGACGAGAAGCCGCTTCCCCACCCGCACCCCGGCCACCCGGGCCAGGGCATAGGCCAAATGCCGCGAAAGCCGGTCAGGCCCCACCGCCATCCTTGCCTCCTGCACCGTCAAAAGCCTTGGCGTCCCCCAGCGCTCCATGTTTCCTGTGTAGGGCTCCGCCCCCTCCCGCGGCGACAACCAGCTTGGCGCCAACCTGGTTGTTTATAGGATGCAGAGCAGGAAAGGGGGCGGGCGTTCATGCTCGCTAGTCCTTAGTAAGGGCTTCGTGAAGACGTGGAACGAAGTCCTCCAGGGCCGCCAGGTAGCCCGCCTCGAGGGCCTCCATGAGCCGGGGCTCCTCGAGGACCGGTAGGTCCAGGGCCCGCACCACCTCTTCCAGCCGCGCCTCTACGTAGTGCCAAAGGGCTTCCCGCTTCGCTTCAGCGCTCATTCCGCACCTCCTTCTCCTTTGCCGCTGTCCAGGCCACCAGGGAGGCGGCCAGGCCCGAGGAGGCCACAAAGAAGGCCGCCCAGCTGTCCCCGGTGAGGTCAAGCCAAAGCCAGGCCAGGAGGAGGGCCAGGCCGGAGGCCCTAAGCACGGCCCACCTCCCAAAGCAGGGCCAGGATGGCCTCGGTCCTCGTCTTCCCCCAGGCGTAAGGGGGCCGCCGCTCCTCCTTGAGGACGGGGCAGGCCAGCCACCCCCTGCCTTCGGGTTCCTCTGCTACGTGGAGGAAGAGCCCCCGGGCCAGGAGCCTTTGGCGGAGACCCGCCTCGAGGGCCTCCTCCAAGCCGTGCTTCTCCGCCCACCGCTCCGCGTGCTCCAAGCAAAGGTTCACCCGGGCTTCGATGACCCGCCCCGTGCGGGAACTCGCCAACCGGTAGTAGCGCCCCCGGAAGACGGTGGCCCCTTTGCAGAGAGGCCAGGAGCAACCCGGGTCGTAGCCCGTCGGGGAGTAGGCCTCCAAGGTGTGGCCCCAAGTCGTGCCCATCGCGCACCTCCAGGGAAGGAGAGGGGGGCGGGGCCTTCCCCGCCCCCACCCCGCTTCACCTCAGGTAGGCGTAGCCCTCCCGGAAGGTGAGCCCCAGGGCCTTCGCCTTCTCCTTGAGCTCCCGGCGGAGGGCATCGAGGGCCCCCGGGAGGCCGTCCCCGTAGTCCTCTTCCGCCTTGAGGAGGTTGTAGAGCTCGGCCACCTGCTGGGCGGTGAGCTCCACCGCCACCTTTGCCTCTTGGTCAGCCCCGAAGGGGCTATCTTGAACCTGGGCCTTGTTCTGGAGTACCGTGGTCATGTTCACCTCCTGGTGAGCCCTAGGGAGGCCTGGCCGCCAAGCACGTCCTCCCTAGGTGTCCTAATAGTACCAAAGTCTTGTGCATAGGTCAAGAGGTATGGGCATATCAATAGTGTTGGCCCTAGTGTTTTGGTAAGCTGGGCTCATGGTAGCGCCTCGTTTGCGGTGGAAGCTCAGGGAGGTTTTGGCTAAGGAGGGGCTGACCGTCTACCGCCTTGCCCAGGTTCTCTCGGGGAAGGTGAGCCGCAATACCCTTTACGCTTGGGCTTCGGGGTCTATCAACCGCCCCGACCTCGAGGCTCTCGCCTGGGTCTTATGGGCCCTGAGGAAGCTCACGGGCAGGCCCTACGGGGTCCAAGACCTCCTGGAGTACGAGGAGCCCTAGTCTTTCTATGCCCTTGGCACAAAATCGGGAAAATCCCGTCCAGGACGCAAAAGGATTTTGTGCCAAGGGGTTGGCACAAAATGGGGAGCTTGGCACGAAATCGGGGGGCTTCATCCAGGTGCCGGGGATCTCCTGGCTTCCACCAGGGGAAGCTTTGGGCTTTTCCGTCAAGCTCTAGGTCAAAAAGAGGGCCTGAACAGGCTTGGGGGCGGGACTCTCACCTGCGAAGGGAACTATGGGTTACACTTGAGCCTATGGAGGGGAGGGTGTACCGCCTTTACCTGGAAGGCCGGGACCTCCAGGGCCCGGAAGACCTTCCCCTGAAGGATTTGGCGGTGCTCCTCGATGGGCTTGGGGGCCTCTTGGAGGCCTTTGCCCTAGAGCATGGGTACGACGAGCCCCTCCCCGCAAGCCTGGTGGGGGTGAGGAAGGGGAGTGTGGCCCTCGAGGTGAGCGTGTCCGCCGCTCTTCCCCTGGAAGAAGGTCTTTTCCTCCCCCTGGAGGAAGGGCAGTATCACCGCCTCGGGCCCAAGACGCGGGAAAAGGCGTACATCCTGAGCAAAGAGCTTGTGAAGGAGGACCGCACCCTGAAGCTGGAGCGTGGGGGAAAGGTGAAGCCCCTCTTGGGGGCGGCCCACCCCGTCCCGGCCCCCACGCCGCCCCTGGTCCTGGAGGACGTCCTTACCCTCTACGGGGAGGTGATCCGCCTCGGGGGCGTGGAGCCCAAGGTGGACTTGAGGACGCCTCGAGGGGAGTACCACATCCGGGCTCGGCGGGAGGACGTGAAGCGCCTCGAGGAGGAGAACGCCCTTTATAGGGAGATCGGGGTGCGGGTGCGGGCCCGGATTGCCCGGGAGGAGGGGGGCTGGAAGGTTCTGGGCCATCCCGAGCTTTTGGAGGTCCTCCCCTACCGCCCAGGGGATCCTCGGGAGGCCTTCATGGGCTTGGCTCGCCTAGTGGAAAAGTCCTTGCGGGGCGTTGACCCCGAAGAACATGTCCGGCGGCTCAGGGGGTGAGGGTGGAAGCTCTGGACACGGACGTGCTCATCGCGCTTCTTCAAGTTATGAAGGACGAACTACACCCTGAGCATGCCAGCACTAAGGCCTACCTCGAGGAACTCAGCCGCGGGGTGCGGAAGGTGGCCATCCCCCTTCCAGTCTTGAGTGAGTTTCTGACGGGTCTAAACCCTCAGGAGTGGGGTGAGGTCTTGGACTATGTGGAGAAGCACTTCCGGCTCTTGGAGCTGAACAAGATGGCGGCTCTCGAGGCCGCCCGCTTCTTCCGCTCCCGCCTGGACCAGGACCCCCCCAAGGGTCAGGAGCGCCAATGCGTGCGCACGGATACCTTCATCCTCGGGATTGCCAAGGCCCACGGGTGTAGCAAACTCTACACCAAGGACAAGCGAATGGTGGGTTTGGCGGGGCAAGACCTCGAGGTGGAGGAAGGCCTGCCTAAGCCCATCCAAGGGCCGCTACTTTAAGCGGGTCTGGTGGCAGGCTCAAGGTGGGCATCAGGTCAGCAGGGTTGAGCTACCCCAGTTTCAAACGTTCGCGGGCAACGGCCAAGGCTTTTCTGATTGCCTCTTTGCTCACCCCGCCTTCTACCCCTCCTTGTCTCAGGAAGCAGGCGGTGGGGTGCTCGTCTAAAAGCCGGTCATAGAGCCGGTTGGCCAGGGCCTCGAGGCTAAGCCCCTCAACTTCCTTCCAAGCCAGGAGGAAGACGTCCCGCTCCCTGGTGGGCCAGGGGTCTGGACGGGCCAAGTGGGGGTTTCGTTCTAAAAAGCGCCTTCTTTGTTCCAAGAAGAGGGCGTAGAGCCTTTCCTGCACCTCTTTTTTGGGTAGG